>JBOIFB010000144.1:0-7560 GCA_050741415.1 Burkholderiales bacterium
GTGCTCGGCGAGCGCGCGTGCCTGCATGTCTTCGCCCGCGTGCTGGTACGAATCCCGCAGCATGCGCTCGACGTCGCCGTCGCTCAAGCCGTAGGAAGGCTTGACCGTCACCGACGCCTCGGCGCCGGTGGTCTTCTCGCGCGCTGCGACCGACAGCAGCCCGTCGGCGTCGATCTGGTAGGTCACGAGGATGCGCGCCGCGCCCGCCGCCATCGGCGGGATGCCCCTGAGCTCGAAGCGCGCGAGCGAGCGGCAGTCCGACACCAACTCGCGCTCGCCCTGCACCACGTGGAAGCTCATCGCGCCCTGGCCGTCCTTGAAGGTGGTGAACTCCTGCCCCCGCGCCACCGGGATGGTCGAGTTGCGCGGCACGATCCGCTCGACAAGCCCGCCCATGGTCTCGACGCCGAGCGAAAGCGGAATCACGTCCAGCAGCAGCCACTCCTCGCCGCCGGGCTTGTTGCCCGCCAGCACGTCGGCTTGCATCGCGGCGCCCAGTGCGACCACCTTGTCGGGATCGAGGTTGTTCAGCGGCGCGCGGCGAAAGAACTCGCCGACCGCGCGCTGGATCTGCGGCATGCGCGTCGCCCCGCCCACCATCACCACGCCCCTGATGTCGTCCACCGTAAGACCGGCGTCGCGCAGCGCCTTGCGCGTGGGTCCGAGCGTCTTTTGCACCAGGTTCTGGGTGATCTGGCAGAATTTCTCGCTGGTAAGGCACAGGTCGACCCATTCGCCCGAGGACAGCCTGTCGCTCAACTGCGCCTCGCCGTGCGTGGTCAGGTACTCCTTGGCCTCGCGCGACTTGACCAGCAGCTTGCGCATGTCGCGTGGCCCGAGCGGCGCGAGTTTCGCTTCCTCGACGATCCAGCAGAATACGCGCTGGTCGAAGTCGTCTCCGCCGAGCGCAGCGTCGCCCGCGGTGGCGACCACCTCGAACACGCCCTTGGACAGCTTGAGAATCGATATGTCGAAGGTGCCGCCTCCGAGGTCGTACACCGCGTAGATGCCCTCGGAGGCGTTTTCCAGCCCGTAGGCAACCGCGGCCGCGGTCGGCTCGTTCAGCAAGCGCAACACGTTGAGGCCGGCGAGCTTGCCGGCGTCCTTGGTGGCCTGACGCTGCGCGTCGTCGAAATAGGCCGGCACCGTGATCACCGCACCCGCCAACTCGCCGCCGAGCGACGATTCGGCGCGCGCGCGCAGGCTCTTGAGGATTTCGGCCGAGACCTCGACCGGGCTTTTGACCCCGGCGCAGGTCCTGATTCTAAGCATCCCCGGCGTATCGACGAAGTCGTAAGGCGCGTTTTCGACGTGCGCGACGTCCTTCACCCCGCGCCCCATATAGCGCTTGACCGAGGCGATGCTGTTCTTTGGGTCCTCGGACTGGCGCGCTTGCGCCGGGTAGCCGATCTCGACCTTGCCGTCCGGCAGGTAGCGCACGATCGAGGGCAGCAGCGCCCGGCCCTGCTGGTCCGGCAGCGTGGCCGGCACGCCGTTGCGTACCGTCGATACCAGCGAGTTTGTGGTGCCGAGATCGATACCGACCGCGAGGCGCCGCTCGTGCGGCGCGGGCGACATGCTCGGTTCGGATATCTGCAGCAGCGCCATCAAGCTTCCAGCGCCTCGTAGGCGAGGTCGACCTCGGCGTCCAGCTTGTCGAGGAACATCAGCTTGCGGGTCAGCTCGGCGGCGCCGGCCTGGTCCCGGCGCGCATCCAGCGCCTCGCCGAGCGCGCGCTCCAGCTCGCGCTTGTCTGCGCGCAGGGCATCGCGCAGCACGTCCAGGGCCTGGGCGTCCCTGGCGTCCTCCGCCTGCTCGAGCGCCTCGCGCAACTCCATCTGGCGCATCAGGAAGTCCGGCGGCATCGAGGTGTTGGTTTCGAACGCCACGTCCAGCCCCGCGAGCTCAAGCAGGTACTTGGCTCGTTGCACCGGGCTCTTGAGCGTGCGGTAGGCCTCGTTCACGCGCGTCGTCCATTGCAACGACGCACGGCGCTCGGCGTCACCCGCCTGGGCGAACCGGTCCGGGTGCACTTGGGCCTGAATCTCGCGGTAGGCGCTCTCCAGCCGCTCGCGCTCCAGCGCGAAGCCGGGTTGCAGGCCGAAGAGCTCGAAATGGTTTTTCAGACGTTGAACGATTCCCCGCAGCCGCAGGCGTCCTTGACATTGGGGTTTTTGAACTTGAATCCCTCGTTCAGGCCCTCGCGCTCGAAGTCGAGCTCGGTGCCTTCCAGGTAGGGCAGGCTCTTGGGGTCGACCACGACCTTGACGCCGTAACTCTCGAACTGCACGTCTTCGGGCAGCACCTCGTCGGCGAACTCGATCTTGTAGGCGAGCCCAGAGCAGCCCGAGGTGCGAACCCCCAGCCGCAACGCGACGCCCTTGCCGCGCTTGGCCAGAAAGGCCTGCACGTGGCTGGCCGCCTTTTCGGTGAGTGTGATCGCCATGGCGTTATTCGTTCACCGCCTCGGCCTTGGCTTGCTGCGCTTCGCCGTGACGCCTCTTGTAATCGGCCACGGCGGCCTTGATCGCATCCTCGGCCAGAATCGAGCAGTGGATCTTGACCGGCGGCAGCGACAACTCCTCGGCGATCTGCGTGTTCTTGATTCCGGCCGCCTCGTCCACCGTCTTGCCCTTGACCCACTCGGTGACCAGCGACGACGAAGCGATCGCGGAGCCGCAGCCGTAGGTCTTGAAGCGCGCGTCCTCGATGACGCCGTCCTTGCCGACGCGGATCTGCAGCTTCATCACGTCGCCGCAGGCCGGCGCCCCGACCATGCCGGTGCCGATGCCCTCTTCGTCCTTGCCGAACGCGCCGACGTTGCGCGGGTTTTCGTAGTGGTCGATGACTTTGTCGCTATATGCCATGTAATTTCCTCCTGCTGATTGCTCAATGCGCGGCCCACTGGACCGAGTTCAGGTCCACGCCGTCCTTGTACATTTCCCACAACGGCGACATCTCGCGCAGCTTGGCCACCTTGGCCTTGAGGTGATCGACCGTGTAGTCGACCTCTTGTTCGGTGTTGAAGCGCCCCAGGGTAAAGCGGATCGACGAATGCGCGAGCTCATCCGAGCGGCCCAGCGCGCGCAATACGTACGACGGCTCGAGCGAGGCCGAGGTGCAGGCCGAGCCCGACGAGACGGCGATATCCTTCACCGCCATGATGAGCGATTCGCCCTCGACGAAATTGAACGAAATATTGAGATTATGCGGCACGCGCCGCTCGAGATCGCCGTTGACGAACGCTTCCTCGATTTCCTGCATGCCCTTGAGCAGCCGGTCGCGCAGCGCGCGGATACGCCTACCCTCCAGCGCCATTTCCTGGCGCGCAAGGCGAAACGCCTCGCCCATGCCGACGATCTGGTGCGTCGCGAGCGTGCCCGAGCGGAACCCGCGCTCATGGCCGCCGCCGTGGATCTGCGCCTCGAGCCGCACGCGCGGCTTGCGCCGGATGTAGAGCGCGCCGACGCCCTTCGGGCCGTAGGTCTTGTGCGCCGAGAACGACATCAGATCGACTTTCAGCACCGACAAGTCGATCGGGCACTTGCCGGTCGCCTGCGCCGAATCGACGTGGAACAGCACTCCTCTGGCGCGGCACAGCTCGCCGATCGCGGGGACGTCCTGGATCACGCCGATCTCGTTGTTGACGAACATCACCGACACCAGGATCGTGTCCGGCCGGAACGCCGCCTCGAGTCGCTTCAACTCGATCAGGCCGTCCGGCTGCACGTCGAGATAGGTGACCTCGAAGCCGCGCCGCTCGAGCTCGCGCACGGCGTCGAGCGTCGCCTTGTGCTCGGTCTTGACCGTGATCAGATGCTTGCCCTTGGACTTGTAGAACTCCGCCGCGCCTTTGAGCGCCAGATTGATCGATTCCGTCGCGCCGGAGGTCCAGACGATCTCTTTCGGGTCGCAGTTCACCAGCGCGGCCACGTCGGCGCGAGCCTGCTCGACCGCCTCCTCGGCCTTCCAGCCGAACGCATGCGAGCGGCTGGCCGGATTGCCGAAATGCCCGGTCAGGTAGGGGATCATCTTCTCCGCCACGCGCGGATCCACCGGCGTGGTCGCAGAATAATCGAGGTAGATCGGAAGCTTCATGCAGCGACCGCCACCGCGGGTTTGGCCGGCTCGGGCTTGTTCGCCTCGGCCGCGCGCCAGTCGTGCAGAACGGCGACATGCTTGCCGTTCTGGTGCGCGACCAGGTCCGCGAGCGTCACCGAGCTCAGGTAATCGTACATTTTGGCGGTCAGTGTCGCCCACAGGTCGTGCGTCATGCAGCGCTTGTCGTCGAGACAATTCTCCTTGCCGCCGCACTGCGTCGCATCGAGCGGCTCGTCGACCGCGCAGATGATATCGGCCACCGAGACGCCCTGCATCGGTCGCGCCAGGTTGTAGCCGCCGCCGGGGCCGCGCACGCTGCTCACGAGCCGATGGCGGCGCAGCTTGCCGAACAGCTGCTCGAGATAGGAGAGCGAAATATGCTGCCGCTCGCTGATCGCGGCCAGCGTCACCGGCCCGCGGTTATGGCGCATCGCCAGGTCCACCATCGCCGTCACCGCGAATCTGCCTTTGGTCGTAAGTCGCATGTGTGCCTCGCCGAATACCTGAACTAGACGCTCAAGTATAGCAAATCCCGACCAATTTCCTCAACTATGTTTTACAATATTAAACAGCTACTTGACTACCCTCAAGGCTTCCGTCTGGGAGGCCTCGGCCTGGTGCCGGGCAAGCTCGCGTTCGAGGTCGGCGAGCTTGGCCGAAAGCGTCCCGACCGCTTGCTCGAGCTCGTGCGAATGATCGACCAGGGACTGGATTGCCTTGGCGTAGGGGTCGTCCTGGTTCTGCACCACGGCATAGGCGGCGAAGCGCGCGCCTTCCCTGGTCGGACCCGCGTCGACGACGCGCCCGGGAATTCCGACCACGGTAGCGCCCGCGGGAACCTCTTTCACCACGACTGCGTTGGAACCGATCTTCGCCCCGGCGCCGACGCTGAATCCGCCGAGCACCTTCGCGCCGGCGCCGACGACCACCCCCGCCTCGAGCGTCGGATGGCGCTTTTCGCCGCGGTAAAGCGACGTGCCGCCGAGCGTCACGCCCTGGTAGATCGTGCAGTCGTCGCCGACCTCCGCGGTCTCCCCGATCACGACGCCCATGCCGTGATCGATGAACACGCGCCGTCCGATGGTGGCGCCGGGGTGGATCTCGATCCCGGTGGCCCAGCGGCCGAAATGCGAGGTGAGCCGGCCGAGCCAGCGCAAGCCGTGGCGCCACAACCAGCGCGCGAGCTTATGGATGTAGACCGCATGCAGCCCCGGGTAGCAGGTAAGCACCTCCAACGCCGTTCGGGCGGCCGGGTCGCGGGCAAAGATACTCGCGATATCTTCACGCAGGTGTCTGATCATGCAATGACTCTAGGTTATCCGAGTAATTCCATCAACTATTTCTTCTTCAAGGCCTTGAGCAATCCTCGCAGGATATTGACCTCCTCGCGCTCGAGCGCCGGAACCCTCGAGAATAGCCGCCGCCATCGCTCGCGCAGCTTCGATCCCGGTGCCATGAAGCCGGTCTGCGTCGCAGCCTGCTCAAGATGGGCGTACAGCCCTTCGAGGTCGGCGGCGGTGGCCGGCTTCTCGGCGCGCATAGGTGGGACCTCCGCCCCCAGCGTCATGCGCAGCTCGTAGCATACGACCTGCACCGCCTGCGCGAGATTGAGCGAGGTGAAGGCGGGGTCGGCGGGAATATGGACCAGAGCCTGGCAGGCAAACATCTCGTCGTTGCTGAGGCCCGCGGCCTCGTTGCCGAAAACGAACGCGACCTGCCCGTCGGCCGCGCGCGCGAGAGCTTCGGGCGCCGCCTCGCGCAGTGCGAGCGAGCGCGGCGACCATTCGCGCGGCCGCGCGCTCAGAGCATACGTGGCGACGCAGTCCCCGATCGCCTCGCCAAGCGTCGCGTGCAGGCGCGCCGCCTGAAGCACGTCGATCGCGCTGGTTGCGAGCCACTCCGCCTCGGGTGCAGGGTAGCGCAGCGGCGCGACCAGGCGCAGGTCGGCGAGCCCCATGGTCTTCATCGCGCGCGCCGCCGAGCCGATGTTGCCCGGATGGCTCGGGCGGCACAGCACGACGCGCACGCGTTCGAGCAGATTCGTCATGCGCGCAGTTTACGCAAGGTAAAATGCGCGCGCCCATGCATCCGATTCTCTCGACGGCAGTCAAGGCCGCGCGCCGCGCCGGCTCGGTCATCAACCGCGCCACGCTCGACGGTGCGATCCTCGACGTCAGGTCCAAGCGCGCGAACGACTTCGTGACCCAGGTCGACAAGGGCGCTGAGGAAGCCGCGATCGGCGTGATCCGCACAGCCTACCCCGACCACGCGATCCTGGCCGAGGAGTCGGGCGAGAACCTGGGCGGAACCAAGACCGACTACCGCTGGATCATCGACCCGCTCGACGGCACCACCAATTTCATCCACGGCTTTCCGCAGTATTGCGTCTCGATCGGGATCGAGCACCGAGGCGCGCTGGCGCACGCGGTGGTCTACGACCCGGGCAAGAACGAGCTGTTCACCGCCTCCAAGGGGCGCGGCGCATTCCTCAACGACCGGCGTCTGCGCGTCACGCGCTGCCAGAAACTCGGCGACGCGCTGGTCGGCACCGGGTTCCCGTTCAAGGAGTTCTCGCGCGTCGATCTGTACCTGCGTCAGCTGCGAACGGTGATGAGCGGCTGCGCGGGCGTGCGGCGTGCGGGGGCCGCCGCGCTCGATCTCGCCTATGTCGCCGCCGGGCGGCTCGACGCGTTCTGGGAGATGGGGCTCTCGCCCTGGGACATGGCGGCCGGTGCGCTGCTGATCCAGGAGGCCGGCGGACTGGTCGGCGACCACTCGGGCGACCAGGGCTACATGCGCTCCGGCGACATCGCCGCCGCGACGCCCAAGGTGTTTCCGCAGCTGCTGCAAGCGCTCGCTGCGTGAACGTTTCCGAGCTCATCGTGCGCTACCTGCGCGCCGCCGGCGTGCGGCACGTGTTCGGCTATCCGGGCGACCCGTCGGTCGAGGTGCTCGAAGCGGCTCGGCGCGGCGGCCTCGAGTTCGTGCTGGCGCGGCGCGAAGGGACCGCGGGCTTGATGGCCGAGGCGACCGGGATGCTGACCGGACTGCCGGGCGTGTGCCTGTCGACGCTCGGCCCTGGCTCGTCCAACCTGGTCAACGCGGTCGCCAACGCCTGGCTCGACCGAGTGCCGATGCTCGCCTTTTCGGGCCAGATCGAGACCCAGCGCGAGCCGACCTTCACCCACCAGGTGCTCGACCACGGGCGGATGTTCGCGCCGGTGTGCAAGTGGGCCGCCGCAATCCAGCCTCACACCGCCGCCGGCGTGCTGCGCAAGGCGTTGCGCACCGCGATGGCGGAGCGCCCGGGCCCGGTGCACATCACCACCGCGGCGGACGTGGTCGGCGCCGAGGCGAAGGACGACCGGATCCTGCTCCCGCCGTTCGCCGCGCGTGAGTTCCCGCTCGCCTTCGCCGCCGACGCGGCCGCCGCAGACGCCGCGGCGCACGTCGCCAGGG
>JBOIFB010000145.1:0-7508 GCA_050741415.1 Burkholderiales bacterium
GTGGTGTTCACCTCGGGCAGCACCGGGCGTCCGGCGCCGCACGTCAAGACCTGGGGCTCGCTGGTGCGCGGCGCGCTGGCGCTCGGGCGGCACCTGGGCCTCGCGCCGTCGACCGCGCCGCAGATCATCGGCACCGTGCCGCCGCAGCACATGTTCGGCCTCGAGGCCACCGTGATGCTGCCGCTGCAGTGGCGCGGCGCGCTCGACGCCGGCCGCCCGCTGCTGCCCTCGGACATCAAGGCCGCGCTCGAGGCCGCGCCCGAGCCGCGCTGGCTGATGACCACCCCGCTGCAGCTGCGCGCCTGCGTCGACGATGCGCTCGAGCTCGGCTGCGAGCTGCGCGGCGTGATCTCCTCTACCATGCCGCTCGAGGCGCCGCTGGCGCATGCCGCCGAGGCGCTCTGGCATTGCCCGGTCGAAGAGATCTACGGCTCGAGCGAAACCGGCATGATGGCGCTGCGGCGCACCGCGCGCGGTTCGACCTGGACTCTGTGCGAGGACCTGAGCCTGCGCGTCGCGGACGCAGCGATGCGGGTCCAGGGCGGCCACCTCGACACGCCGTTTACGCTCACCGACCGGATCGAGCTCGAGGGTGCGCGCGGATTCCGCCTGTTGGGGAGGATCGGCGACATGATCAAGGTCGCCGGCAAGCGCACCTCGCTCGATGATCTCAACGCGCGCTTGCGCGCGGTGCCCGGGGTCGTCGACGGCACGTTCTACATGCCGGACCGCGCCGGCCGGCCGGTCGCGTTCGCCGTGGCGCCGGCCGCGACCAGGGAGTCGATCCTCGAGGCGCTGCGGCGCGACCTCGATCCGGTGTTCCTGCCGCGTCCGCTGTACCTGGTGGACGCGCTGCCGCGCGCGGCCAATGGCAAGATCGCGCGCGACGGCCTCGAAGCCCTGCTGCACCGGATGTCCGCGCGATGAGATTCGAGCTCGAAACCGTGATCGAGCCCGCGCATCCGGCACTGCCGGGACACTTTCCCGGCAACCCGATCGTGCCCGCGGTGGTGCTGCTCGAGCGGGTCGCGGCGGCGATCGAGTCGGCGATCGGTCCGCAGGCAAGGCTGAGCGCGCTGCCCTCGGTGAAGTTCCTCGCGCCGCTCGCGCCGGGCGAGCCGTTCCGGATCGTGCTCGAGCAGCTGGGCCCGAGCCGGATCCGTTTCACCCTCGTTCGCGACGGCAAGGCGTTCGCCTCCGGAAGCGCGGAGATCGGCGCTTGAGCGGCGGCTGGCTCGCGCAGCGCGAGCGCGGCAGCCAGTCTGCGATGCGCGCGCTCGTCTGGGTCACGCTCGCGCTCGGACGGCGCGCGGGACGCCTCTTCCTCTATCCGATCTGCGCCTACTTCGTGCTTTTCTCGCGCGGCGCACGACGCGCATCAAGCGATTACCTGCGGCGTGTGCTCGGCCGGCCGCCGCGCCTGGCGGATGTCATGCGCCACTACCACGCCTACGCCTCGACCATCCACGACCGCATCTACCTGCGCGCCGGGCGCTACGGGTACTTCGACGTGCGGGTCGACGCGCCGCGCGCGCTGCTGGCGGACCTGCGCAAGGGTCGCGGCTGCATCCTGCTCGGGTCGCACCTGGGGAGCTTCGAGATCCTGCGCGCCGCCGGGCTGGCCGAGAGCGCACCGTCGGTCAACATGCTGATGCACGTCGAGGGCGGTGAGAAGCTAAACAGCGTATTGGATGCGCTCGCGCCGGAGCCCGCGCCGCGCGTGATCCCGCTCGGGCACGCCGGGTCGCTCTTGCGCGCGCAGGAATGCATCGAGCGCGGCGAGATCGTCGGCATGCTCGCCGACCGCGGCCTGCGCGAGGAGCGCGAATGCCGCTGCCAATTCCTCGGCACGCCGGCGCGCTTTCCGCTCGGCCCGCTGCTGCTTGCGGGCCTGCTCCAGGCGCCGGTGATCCTGGCCTTCGGTCTGTACCGCGGCGGCCGGCGCTACGAAGTGCGGCTCGAGCCTTTCGCCGAGCGTATCGAGCTCGACCGGGGCGACCGCGAAGGCTCGCTCAAGCCCTGGGTCGAGCGCTACGCCGCGCGCCTCGAGCACCACTGCCGCGAGGCGCCCTACAACTGGTTCAACTTCTACGACTTCTGGGCGCCTGGGCCGCGTCGAACATCCGCTCCGCCTCGCGCAGGTGGCTCACCAGCACGTGCGAAACGACATTGATGCCGATGCCGCCGATCATTGCCGGCAGCAGATAGAGCGCCACTGAAACTTCCAAGTCCGTCGCTCAGCGCGCGTCCGGTGGCGGCGGCGGAGGTGTGCCAGGCGGGGGTGGGGGCGGTGGCGCGCTACCGTACTGCGGTGGTGGTGGCGGCGGCGGGGGCGGGGGTGTGAACGACTGCTGATAGCGCTGCTGCGCGCGCAGCCGCTGGCCGGCGACCGGAACCGCGTTGCCCTTGGCGTACATGCATTGGACGTAGGCGTTGTCGTAGCGGCGTTGCGCGACATAACCCGAGGATTGACCCGCGCCTGCGCCGCTCAGCGCCCCGACCAGCAGCCCGGCCGCCGCGCCCGTACCGGCGCCTTGATGCCCGCCCACCAGGGCACCGGCCGCCGCACCGACCGCGGTACCGACGGCGGCGCTCTCGAGGCCGCTGTTGACGCTCGCCTCGTTCGCTGTCGCCCCGCCCGACTGCTCGAGCGCAAACTGCCTGCACACCGCATCGTCGGCGCGGAACTCGTCGAAGCTCTTGCCGCTGCCGGGCATCGCCATGACGCTCGGACCGGTCGGCAAGGCCGCGCAGGCGCTGATTGCGGCGAGCGCCACGACCGACAACGCTACTTTGCTGCGGATCATGATGGTCTGCCTGCTTTCAGTTGCCGGGCTGCGGCGCGACGCGCTGCCAGCCTCCCGGACAGGTCTTGACGTACGGATAGTAGGCCTTCGAATCTTCGCAGTAATACCAATCACCCTGCGGCTGCGCGGGTGCAGCCTGCGCCGCTCCCTGTTCGACGTACGTCGGCGGTGCGGCAGGCGCCAGCACAACTGGCGGGTAGTAGTAGGGTGCCGGCGGATAGTAGTATGGCGACGGGTAATACCCTGGCCTCCAGGCCGGCACGCCGATGTAGAGCCCGACGCCAACGCGTCCGTGGTACGCCAGCGCGCTGCCGCTCGCCAGTACCGCCGCCAGAGCAAGGACGAGGGGCATACCCAGCTTCTTCAGATTCATCATAGTTTCACCTTTGGGGGCGTGATGGCTGGCAGACTATCAAGCTTTCTGCGGGCCTACCGTTAGGCTTGCGTAAAGCCAATCCGAGCGGATGTAAAAGCTGTAACAATCTGTAACGCGCCGGCCGCCTGATCTCGCCGGCGACCCAGGCTGCGCGAGCAATCGACCGGCCGATCACCCTTCGCCCGCGCGCAGAAGCCTGCGAGCGATTAGGTTTGCGGCGATGACCAACGCGGCCCCCGCCAGAGTCGCGGTCAGGCGATCGAGCAGTACGCGGCCGTCCGGAGGTCGGCCTGCGTCCATGATCATGATGATCAGCGGCGTCATGATCGCCGAGTAGACGAGATAGTTCCTGTCCCTGAAGAATGGCCGCATCGCGGCGAGCAGGCCGATGCCTGCGACCAAACCCCAGGCGGAAGGCCTGAACGCAAGCAGCGTGCTCGCCGCGACAACACCGAGCGCAGTCCCCAGCGCCCGCTGCGTCGTCTTGACCGACACGGTTTCGGGCCGGCGTTGGGACAGCAGTGCCACCGTCAGCGCAATCCAGTGCAGATGGTGGTCGGGCCAGAGCGAACGCAAGGCTCCCGCGACGACCAGGCACGATCCCAGCCTGAGCGCGTATTGCCAGCCGGCTGCGGCCGCCAGGGACTGCCGCCAGCGCCTGAACTTCTGCGACGCCGTCGCCTGGCGCGGCGCAGCGGCGTGCGCGCCCGATTCGACGCGGCCGGCGGCGCGAAGCAGCGCTCCGAACGCGACGTTCAACAACGCGGTCCAGGCAGCTCCAGCTCCCATCAGCACAAGGAAACCCGCTCTGTCCCCGACGCCGTCGAGCACCGCGGCCGCGATCACGAGAACGAGAATAAAGCGCGTCGTGGCGCCGGCCAGGAAGCGGCTGTAGCCTCCGACCATTGCCGCGACGAATGCCAGCACGACAAGTACCGCGTCCGTCAGCCCGCCATGCCCGGCGACGACAGCCGCCGCGATCGCGGCGACCCCGGCAGGCACAAGCGCAGTGGCGATGTTGCGCGCCTGAGCGCCGAGATTCGATCCTGTGGCAATGCGGCCGACCACGAGGGCGCCGAATGCCGCCGCGAGGCCGGCCGCGAACTGACCGATCGCGCCAGCCAGCAGAATCGGCACCGCCATGCGGACGCCGGCGATGAGAACTTCGGTCAGCTCCGCGTCGGTTCCCGGCGACCAGCGAAGCACTTGCGCAAGATGTGCTCTTGTCCTCGTTCGCGCCCGCGTCGGCGATGCGGACACTATCGCCCGCCCGGGCGCGATGCGCGATCCGCATCGCGCGCCAGATCCCAGCCGTCTGCCCGCACGCGCGCGGCGCGCTCGATCGCGGCGGCATCGTCGTAGAAGGGCTTGGGCGCGAGCACCAGGCCGACGTCCGCCGCCTCCCCGGTCAGGATGCGCAGGTACTCCTCCATGTGGTGCGCGGTGAAGGTGTTGGTGTCGTGAAAAGTCACCACCAGCGGGATCACGCCGCCGACCACCGGCAGCGCGCCGGCGGCGATTCGCTCGCGCAGCTCCGCCAGCGCGTTTCGGATATGGCTTCGCCGCCGCAGGCTGATATTCCAGAAGTAGATCACGCCGTCGTTCGCGCTCACGTCGGTCAGCAGCATGTGCAGGCCGCGCTTGCGGTAGGCGGCGAGCGTGCGCGCGTCGTAGTTCCAGAACGGCGGCCGCACCAGGTCGGGCGCCCGCCCGGTGATGGCCGCGATATCGGCCTCGGCATCGGCCAGCGTGCGGTCGAGCTCCGCGTCGGGCAGCAGCATGTGGTCGATATGCCCGCGCGGCGAACCGCTGTGCACGGCGAGCACGTGGCCCTCGGCGTGCTCGCGCCGCATCAACGCCCTGCCCGCTTTCGAGGCGCCGGCCCGCGAATCGCGCGTCTGCAGGAAGAACACCGCCTTGATCCCCGGCTGCACCGGGTTGCGCGCGAGCGTGTCGAGGATCTCGCGCGTGGGATTGTACGGCTCCCAGGTGCTCGGCCCGTCGTCGAAGCTCAACAGGAAACGCGCCGGGTACACGTTCGGCGGCAGTGCGCGCACCTGCTCGAGCGAGGGCCCGGCGCAGCCGGCGAGCAGCATGAGCGCGAGTGCCGCCGTTGTCTTTTTACGCACGGCATGTTCGAATCGTGCGCGACCCACATGCGCGCTCGAACGCACCTCGCGGAAACAAAAGCTCGGAAACATGATTTCGTGACGTCATTCTACCGGGCGCTTACCGCGTGCGTGCTCGGGCTCGCCTGCGGCGCCACCTCCGCGCAGGTTGCCGCCCCTGCGCAGGACGCCGCGCTGGCGCAGGTGATGCGGCTCCTGTCCGCGGTGCAAGCATCGACCGTGCGCTTCAGCGAAACGAAGCGCATGGCCGCGTTGAGCGAGCCGCTCGTGCTCTCCGGCAAGCTGTCGTACGTGCGCGGCCGCCGCATCGAGAAGGAGGTCGAAACACCTTACCGGGAGCGGACCACGATCGACGCCGATACGATGACGGTCGAGAGCCCGGCGCGCGGCGAATCGCGCAGCTACGCGCTGCGCACCAGCCCCGCCGCATGGGCCTTCGCCGAGGGCCTGCGCGCCACGCTCGGGGGCGACCTGGCAACGCTCGAGCGATACTACCGCGTCTCGTTCAGCGGCGGCGCCGACGACTGGACGCTCGAGCTCGCGCCGCGCGACGAAGAAATGGCGCGCTACCTGCGCTCGATCGAGTTTCGCGGCCGGCGCGCAGACATCACGCAGATTGCCGTGAACGAGGCAGGCGGGAACACGTCCCTGATGACGATCCGCCCGGACGGCCCTTGACCCGCCGCGCGCGCGTCGTCGTGCTCATCTGGCTCGCGCTGCTCGCGGCGAGCGCCCTGGTCGCCTCGCGCGCGCGCATCACAAGTGATTTCACCGCCTTTCTGCCCGCGCACCTCGACGCCGACCAGGCGCTGCTGGTGCACCAGCTGCGCGAGGGGGTCGCGGCGCGCATGATCCTGATCGGCATCTCCGGCGTCGACCCGGGGACGCTCGCCGACGCGAGCCGCTCGCTCGCGCGGCGCCTGTCGGCCTCGGCGCAGTTTGCCTACGTCAACAACGGCGAAGCGCGCTTCGGCGCCGCCGACCGCGCGTTCGTCGAGCGCTGGCGCTACCTGCTCAGCCCGGCGGTCGCACCGGCGCGATTCTCGCCTGCGGGCCTGCGCGCGGCGCTGCAGCGCGCGCTCGAGGCGCTCGGCTCGCCGCTCGGCGGCATGCTCGCCGGCAGCATCGCGTCGGATCTCACCGGCGAAGCGCGCGCCTATCTCGGGTCGCTCCCGGCCACGGGCCCGGATACGCGCCGCGGCGTGTGGTTCTCCTCCGATGGAAAACGCGCTCTGCTGGTGGCCGAGACTCGCGCCGCGGCGTCCGATCTCGATGCCCAGGCGCGCGCCGTGAACGAGCTGCGCTCGGCGTTCGCCGCTGCCGGCGGCGCCGGCGGCGGCAAAGCTTCGCTCACGCTCAGCGGGCCGGGCGTGTTCGCGCTCGAGTCGCGCGCGCTGATCCGTGCCGACGCCTCGCGCCTTTCGCTCATCGCGGGCGCGGCGGTGCTCGCGCTGCTGCTGTTCGTGTACCGCTCGGCGGTGCTCACGCTCGCTTGCTTCCTGCCGATCGCGAGCGGGATCCTGGCCGGCGTCGCGCTGGTCGTGCTGGCGTTCGGCTCGATCCACGGCATCTCGCTCGGCTTCGCTGCGATCCTGTTCGGCGAGGCGGTCGACTACCCGAGCTACCTGTTCCTGCACAACCAGCCGGGCGAGCCGCTGCGTGCGACGCTCGCGCGGGTGTGGCCCACGCTGCGCCTGGCGGTGCTCACCACCGTGCTCGGCGGCCTGAGCATGCTGCTGTCGAGCTTCGTCGGGCTGGCGCAGCTCGGCTTGCTGCTGATGAGCGCGATCCTGGTCGCCGGCCTGGTGACGCGCTATGTGCTGCCCGAAATCGCGCCCGCGCGCGCGGTGGCGCTGGGACGGGTCGCGCCGCTGCTCGCCTGGAGCGCGCTCGCGCGCCGGCAGCGGCCGATCCGCATGCTGGCCTGGGCCGCGCTCGCGCTTGTCGTCGCGGCGGGTGCGCTGCGCCCGGGCGCGCTGTGGGACGACGATCTCGGCAATCTCAACCCGATCCCGGACGCCGAGCGCAGCGCCGACCAGGCGCTGCGCGCCGAGCTCAAGGCGCCCGACGTCGGCGCCGTGGTCGTGCTGCGCGCGCCCGACCGCGAGCAGGCGCTCGAGCGCAGCGAGGCGCTCGCGCCCGCGCTGCGAAGCCTGGTGCGCAACGGCCTGATCGCTGGTTTCGAGACGGCGAGCG
>JBOIFB010000146.1:0-7476 GCA_050741415.1 Burkholderiales bacterium
GAGCGCGTTCGCCTCAGTGCGGCGCGCGCGGCTACGCAGCTCTATGACCGGCACCTCGCCCCGGCGGGGATTCGTACGACGCAGTTCTCGGTCCTCGTGAATCTCAAGCGCCTCGGCCCCATGACGATCAACGGGCTCGCGGCGGAGATGGTCGTCGACCGCACCACGCTCGGGCGCAACATCCTGCCGCTCGAGCGCGACGGGCTGATCGCGATCAGGCAAGGGGCGACCGACAAGCGCCGCAAGGAGCTCGAGCTCTCGGAAGCGGGGACCGAGCGCCTGCGCCGGGCAGCGAAGCTCTGGGCCAATGCGCAGAAAGAGTTCGAGGCGCAGTTCGGGGTGGAGCGCGCCGCAGGGCTACGCTCGGAGCTGCGCGAGGTGGCCGCAATCGGCTCCCGGCAATGAACGCGGAATCGACGCTCGCCCGCTGGCGCGAAGAAGAGCAAGCGATCGCCGCGCGACTCTCTGCCGAAGTCGGATGGGCGAGCCCCGAGCAGGTGGCCGGCCTGTCGGGCCTCGAGGTGTTCGAGGCCATGTTCGCGGGACGCCTGCCGCGGCCGCCGATCGGCGACACGCTCGACTTCGCTCCTATCCGTGTCGAACGCGGTCTCGCCGTGTTTCAGGGCCGGCCGCGGACGAAGCACTACAACCCCCTGGGCAGCGTGCATGGCGGCTGGTTCGCCACCCTGCTCGACTCGGCAGTCGGCTGCGCGGTGCATTCGACGCTGCTCGCCGGCAAGGGCTACACCACGCTGGAATTGAAGCTCAATATCGTCCGCGCCCTGACCGACGCGGTGCCCCTGGTGCGCGCGGAAGGACGCATCGTCCACGCGGGCCGGCAAGTTGCCACGGCCGAGGGGAGGCTCGTGGGACCGGACGGCAAGCTGTACGCCCACGCGACCACGACTTGCCTGATCTTCGATCGCCTGAATTAGGCCGGCCGATCGCCCGCTAGGGTGATCCGGTGCATCAGACGCCGGTGGCCGTGGTAGTCGTTGACCGGGTTGTGCTGCGCGCAGCGGTTGTCCCAGAGCGCGATCGAGCCCGGCTGCCAGGCGAAGCGGCAAGTGAATTCGGGCTGGATCTGGTGCTGGAAGAGATATTGGAGCAACGGGCGCGACTCCTCCTCGCTCCAGCCGGCGAAGCGCGCGCTGTGGGCGACGTTGACGTAGAGCGCCTTGCGGCCGGTCTCGGGGTGGGTGCGCACCACCGGATGCTCGGCCTTGAATTCCTTCTTCTCCCCGCCCCCGCCGCCCGACTTGATGCGGTCCTCGCGCGTGCGCGTGACGTCGGCGCGCGCCGACGAGTTGACCGCGCGCAGTCCCTCGAGGGTGCGCTTGAGGCCGTCCGACAGGGTTTCGTACGCGAGGGTCATGTTGGCGAACAGGGTGTCTCCGCCGTAGGGCGGCAGCTCGCGCGCGAGCAGCATCGAGGCCATCGGCGGCTGCTCGAGGTAGGAGGTGTCGGAGTGCCAGATGCCGCCGAAGTTGACCGTCTCGTGCTCGAGCTTCTTGACCTCGATGATGTGCGGGAAACCCTCGATGCCCGTGACGAAGGGGTACTCGACCGGCTTGCCCCAGCCGCGCGCGAACGCGAGGTACTGCTCGGGCGTGAGGTCCTGGCCGCGGAAGAACAGCACCAGGTGCTCGAGCCAGGCCCGGCGCAGCTCGGCCGCCGCCTCGGCCGGCAGCGGGCGCGACAGGTCGACCCCGCTTACCTCGGCGCCGAGGGCGCCAGCGATTCGCCTGACTTGAACTCCGGAGGCCACGAATCAATTTATCATACGCGGCGCGATTATTTGCAGGAGGCAGTCATGGGAGCACCCAAGGAGACGCTCGGGTTCCAGGCCGAGGTGAAGCAGCTGCTGCGCCTGATGATCCATTCGCTGTACAGCAACAAGGAGATCTTCCTGCGCGAGCTGGTGAGCAACGCGTCCGACGCCTGCGACCGGCTGCGCTTCGAGGCGATCGCGAGACCCGAGCTGCTCGAAGGCCGGGCCGAGCCCGCGATCCGCATCGGCTTCGACAAGGACGCGCGCACCGTCACGTTGTCCGACGACGGCATCGGCATGTCGCGCGACGAGGCGGTCGAGCACCTGGGCACCATCGCGCGCTCGGGCACGCGCGAGTTCCTCGCCAGCCTCTCGGGCGACCAGCAGAAGGACGCGCAGCTGATCGGCCAGTTCGGGGTGGGCTTCTATTCCTCGTTCATCGTCGCCGACCGGGTGACGGTGCTCACCCGTCGCGCAGGCCTTGCGGCCTCCGAGGCGGTGCGCTGGGAGAGCGACGGGGCGGGCGAGTTCAGCGTGGAAGCCGCAGAGCGCGAAGCGGCGGGCACCGACGTGACGCTCCACCTGCGCGAAGGCGAGGACGATTTACTTTCAGATTGGAAGCTGCGCGAGATCGTCACGCGCTACTCGGACCACATCTCGCTCCCGATCAAAATGAAGAAGGACGGCGGCGAGTGGGAAACCATCAACCAGGCGAGCGCGCTGTGGGCGCGGCCCAAGGGCGAGATCAGCGACGAGCAGTACAAGGCGTTCTACAAGCACGTCTCGCACGACTTCAGCGAGCCTCTGGCCTGGACCCACAACCGGGTCGAGGGGCGTTCCGAGTACACCCAGCTCCTGTTCGTCCCCGAGCGCGCGCCCTTCGACCTCTGGGACCGCAACCAGCGCCGCGGCGTGCGCCTGTACGTGCGGCGCGTGTTCATCATGGACGACGCCGGGGAACTGCTGCCGGCCTACCTGCGCTTCGTGCGCGGCGTGATCGACTCGGCCGACCTGCCGCTCAACGTCTCGCGCGAGATCCTGCAGCAATCGCGCGACGTCAAATCGATCCGCGAAGGCTCGACCAAACGCGTGCTCGCGCTGCTCGCGGACCTGGCCGACAACCACAAGGAGAAGTACGCGAGCTTCTGGACCGAATTCGGCCAGGTGCTGAAAGAAGGCCTGGGCGAAGACCACGCCAACCGCGACGCGCTGGCGAAGTTGCTGCGCTTTGCCAGCACCGCGTCCGACTCGGCCGCGCAGACCGTCTCGCTTGCGGACTACGTGTCCCGCATGAAGCCGGGTCAGGACAAGATCTACACTCTCGCCGCCGACAGCTTCGACGCGGCGCACTCGAGCCCGCACATGGAGATCTTCAGGAAGAAGGGCATCGAGGTGCTGCTGCTGTCGGACCGGGTAGACGAGTGGATGCTCGGCTTCCTGACCGAAGTCGAGGGCAAGCCGCTCGCGTCGGTCGCGCGCGGCGGGCTCGACCTGGGGACGCTCGCCGACGCGGACGAAAAAGCGGCGCAGGAGAAAACCGCCGAGGAGCACAAGGCGCTGGTGGAGAAGGTCAAGGCGGCGCTCGGCGAGCGCGTGAAGGACGTGCGCGTGACTCTGCGCCTGACCGATTCGCCCTCCTGCCTGGTGGCCGACGAGCACGACCTGAGCGGCCATCTGCAGCGCCTGCTCAAGGCCGCCGGGCAGAAGGCGCCGCCGGCGCAGCCGATCCTCGAGCTCAATCCGGGCCACCCGCTGGTGGCGCGCATGGCGCTCGACGAGACGCAGCTCGCGGACTGGGCCAAGCTGCTGTTCGATCAGGCGCTGCTCGCCGAGGGCGGCCAGCTCGACGACCCGGCCGCGTTCGTCAAGCGCGTCAATCGGCTGCTGCTCGAGGCGCACACGGACTGTTAATCCAGCGCACCCGCTCCTGCTTCAATTTCGCCCGGCTTCTACAATCGTGGCATCGGAAAGATAACCATCGAATCCATTGGCCGCCTGCTGTCCATATTCCACCACCAGGGTGCCGTGGAGTCCTCCGCCGAACTTCCAAACGTCCCGGTAGCGCCGCCCCTCGTGGTAGTAGACACGCCCACGAATGCGAAGCGATTTGCCGGCCCTGACATGCGCCCACTCGCACGCGGTCAACGTAATTGAGTGAGCTTCCTCGTCCCATGTCACGGTCATCTTGGCGCAGTAGCGCTTTTGCATCCCAAGCTTTCGTATAGAACAGCTCGATATTCGACTCCGACCCCGATTACGGGTCGAAGCGGTCGAGGACTTCGCCCGGCCCGGCATCGAGGCGCAGGATTTCGGCGCCGTCGAATACCTGCTGGCCGTTGACCCACACCCCAGCGACGCCTTTGGGCCGGCGGATCATGCGCGTGCCGCCGCCGGGCAGGTCGGCGATGCGCTCAAGCGGCGACACGCCCACCGCGAGCGGATCGAACAGCAGCAGGTCGGCGGCGAATCCGGGCAGGATGCGGCCCCGCCCGGGGATGCGGTACTTCGCCGCCGGGTCGCTGGTGAGGCGGCGCACGCCCTCCTCCAGTGTCAAGGTTTCGGTTTCGCGCACCCAGTGCCCGAGCAGGTGCAGGCCGAAGCCCGCGTCGCACAGAAAAATGAGGTGCGCGCCCGCGTCCGAGAGGGCGACCACGCCCGCCGGGTGCCTGAGCAGCGGCGCGACGCCCTCGTCGTCGTTCTGGAACAATTTGGCCACCAGCGGCGTGTCGATCGGAAGATCGAACAGGAATTCGAGCGGGTCCCTGCCCGCTTCGTGCGCGAGCTCGAGCAGGGATCTCCCCTCGACTTCGACCTTGCTCCAGTCGCCGTAGAACAGGATGCCCTCGCCCGGGTGCGCGAGGTTGTGGCGAAAGCGCCGCCGGAACTCCGGATCGGCGTAGATCGCGGCTCTTTCCTCCGGCCGCGCCCGCTTCACCCGGTCGAACGCGTCGTGCGAGTACAGCAAGTAAGGGTCCTTGAGCGTGAAGTCGAACGAAAGCGGCTGGCAGCTGGTATGGATGTAGACCTCGTGCCCGCGCTCGATCGCCGCGGCGCACTTCTCGTAATAGGTCAGCGCGCGGCCCGGGTCGGCCTGGTTGTGCATCGTCAGCACCGTGACCATGAACGCCGGGCGCCCGGTGCCGGCCGCGATTTCCTCCATGAACTCGGGCGTGGCGCGCGAGCCGGTCGCCATGACGAAAACTCCGCGCCCGGCGTCGCCCAGCGTGCCGGCGAGCCTCCTCAGCTCGCCGTCGGTCGCGATGGTCGAGGGCATCGGCCGCCCGCCCCAGCCGCTGTGGTTGGGCGAGAACGACGAGGCGAAGCCGATCGCGCCGGCATCCAGCGCCTCGCGCACCAGGGCCTGCATCAGCGCGAGCTCGTCCGCACGCGCGGCCGAGCGGGTCGAGGCCTCCTCGCCCATGACCGCGGTGCGGATGGTCGAGTGCTGCGCCAGCACCGCCACGTTGGCGTAGGGCCGCGCGCGGCGCAGCTGCGCCAGGTATTCGGCGAAGGTCTCGAACTCCCAGCGCGTGCCTTGGAGCAGCGCGCCGAGGTCCATGCCTTCGACCACCGACAGGTTGCGCACCATCGTCTCGCGCATCGGCGCCGGACAGGGCGCGATGCCGAAGCCGCAGTTGCCCAGCACCGCGGTGGTCACCCCGAGCGCGGTCGAAGGCGAAAGGGTCGGATCCCAGGTCGCCTGCGCGTCGTAGTGCGTGTGCAGGTCGACGATGCCCGGCATCAGCGCGAGGCCGTCGGCGTCGACGACGCGCCGCGCAGCGCCCTTGATGCGCCCCACCGCCGCGATGCGCCCGCCGCGCACCGCGACGTCGGCGCGGCGCGCGGGCGCGCCGCTGCCGTCGTACACCGTCGGACCGCGAATGATCAAATCGTCCATCGCTCGGCCAGTTCAGCGCAGCTCGCCCTTCGCACGCATCTGCCAGGCGCTCGCCACGAGTCCTATCGCGCACGCGGCCACCGGCACGAATGCCAGGGTGGGCAGCCCGGTCAGATCCCACGCGGCGCCGCTCAGGATCGCAAGCAGCACGGCGCCGCCGTAGCTCAACGCGAACATGCCGGCCGCGGTGCGCGCAACGTCTTCGGGCAGGCACAGGAGCGCGGGCAGGGTGAGGCCGATAATGAGCGCGGCGGAATCGGAAAAACCGAGCAACGCGGCCCACCACGCGGTCGCGGGCCCGACCATGAAGACGAGGCCGCCGAGCGCGACGAGCGAGATGATCCCGGAGGCGATGTACGGCCAGGCGCGCCGCTCGAGCCGGCCGGCGATGCCGAGCAGAAGGAGCGAGGCGGGAATCTGACCGAAGTTGAGACCCGTGAGGGCGGCGCTGATCAGATCGGGACGGCCGGCGCTCTTGAGGTAGATCGGAATGAACGCATTGGTGCTGAAGTAGATCGCATTTACGCAGCAAAAAAGCGCCCCGAGCCGCCACACCAGGGCATTGCGCCAATCGGGCAGCCAGCGGGCCCGCACACCTTGTGCCGCGGGGCTGGGCGGGCGCGGGTGCGGGCCGAACAGCGCGACCACGCCGGCGATCACCACCACCGGCAGCGACCAGGCCGCCAGTCCCGCGCGCCAGCCGCCGCCGAGCAGCGGCAGGACGAAAGGAAGGGTCAGGACCACCGGCAATACCTCGCCCACCAGCAGGCCGTTGGTGTAGATCGCGGTACCAAGGCCTATATGGCGCGGCAGCCAGAGACGCACCGCGCTCGGCAGGATCGGCTGCATGATCGCCACGCCCGCCGACATCACGACCGTGGTCAGCAGGAGCACGGTATAGCTCCCGCTCAGGCCGCGCAGCGCGGAGCCGGCGGCGACCAGGAGCAAGCCGCCGACGAGCGCGCCCTTCACCCCCAGGCGCGCCGCGAGCAGCGAACCCAGCAGCGCGGCGACGGCGAACAGGGCGGGCGGAATGCTGCTTAAAAGACCGACCTGGGTCGCGTTGAGCGCGAAATCATCGCGGATGACCGCAATGACCGGCGGCACCGCCAGGATGGTGAGGCGCAGGCCGCTGCCGGCGAGCCAGAGCAGGGCCGCGGCACGCCAGATACGCTCCTGCACCGCCTCAGCCACCGCCGCCGAACACCGGCGCCATGTGCAGGCGAAGCGTGAATGCCGGGTAGTCGCCCATGCCCCAAGTGTAACCTTGGCGGCCGCGCGAATGCGCGCTACGCGGCGTCGCGCTCCTCGCCCGAGACGCCGCGGATCGGCCAGCTCGGGTTGCGCAGCTTGAAGCGCGGGCGCACGCCCTGCACGTCCTTGCGCGCGGCGATCAGCGCCGGCAGGGTGCCGACGTCGCGCCAGTAGGCCCGCTCCTCGTAGGGCCGCACGCCCGGCAGCACGTTCTCGGCCAGGTCGTAGGCGAACACGCGATAGCGCTGCGGCAGTCGCGGCAGCACGTGGCGGCCGAAGTCGGTGCCACCGCCTTGCGCCATTTCGCGCAGCGCCTGCGCCAGCACGCCGGGCTCGAACAGATAGTTTCCCATCGACGCGTAGGCGCGGCCCGCGTCGCGCGGCAGTGGCCGCGGATGCAGCGGTTTTTCCTGGAACTCGAGCACCCGGCCGTCGCGCCGCGCCGCGATCACGCCGAGGGAGCGTGCGCTGTCGACCGCTACCGCCACCGCCGCGACGCTCACCTGCGCCCGGCGCGCGCGGTGGAATGCCACCATCTGGCGCACATCCATGC
>JBOIFB010000147.1:0-7475 GCA_050741415.1 Burkholderiales bacterium
CCGGTCGCCTGCGACACGCGCAAGGGGAAGTCTCGCCACTGGCGGATGGAGCCGAGGCCTTCGTGCAGGAATACCAGTGCGGGCTTCGCGGGATCGTCGCCGTCGAGCCATTCGTATTCGAGTTTGTGTCCGGCAGCGGTGAGAAACGGCATGCGTGCGAGAATATCATTCGCGCATAATGCGCGCTCGATGCGCGCCGCCTCCTACTTCATCCTGCTCGCCACCCTGACGCTGTGGTCGGGCAACTGGATCGTGGCGCGCGCGGTGCGCGCCGACATCGCGCCCGGGGTGGCCACCGTGGGCCGGCTGCTGCTGGTGCTCGCGCTGCTCACGCCGCTGGTGTGGCGCACGCTGCCCGGCAAGCTGCGCGCGCTCGGTGCGCGCGACTGGCGCGTGCTTGCCGCGCTGGGCTTCTTCGGCGGCGGCCTGCACCTCGCGATGCAGTGGCTGGGGCTGCACTACACCACCGCCACCAGCGGCACGCTGTATCTCTCCACTTCGCCGATTTTCATCCTGCTGCTCGCCGCGCCGCTGCTGGGCGAGCCGATCCGGCGCCGGCAATGGATCGGGGTCGCGATCTCGTTCTGCGGCGTGACCTTGATTGCGACGCGCGGCAACCTGGAAGGCGCCGCCACGCTGTCGTTCAACGTCGGCGACCTGCTCGCGCTCGGCTCGATGGCGATGTGGGCCGCTTACACGGTGTTCCTCCGGCTGCGGCACGACGCGCTCAACACGCTCGAGTTTCTCACCGTCCTGTGCGGCTTCGGCCTCGCCTGGATGACGCCGTGGGTGACATGGGAGGTCACGCACGGCACCGAGGTGCTCTTGTCGGTGCCCGGAATGCTGGCGGTGGCCTACTCTGCGATCGGCTCGCTGCTGCTCGCCTACGCCGGCTGGAGCTACGTCGTCACGCGCCTGGGCGCCGCGCGCGCCGGCGTCACCATGCACCTGATGCCGGCGCTCGGCGTGCTGATGGCGGCGGTCTTCCTGGGCGAAGTGCCGCACTGGTTCCACTTCGCCGGCATCGCGCTGATCCTGTCGGGCGTCGCGCTCTCGTCCTCGCGCGCGCGCGCCGCCGCCGCATGAAGCCGGTCAGCTTCGATCGTGCGCTGCGCGCGCGCCTGGCGGAGAACCTGGCCAGGAGCGAGCACGCGCCGCTCGCCGAGCGCGGCCTGAAGCGCGCCGCGGTGTGCGTCGTCGTCGCCGACGACGGACGCGGCGAGGCCGCGCTGGTGCTGACCCGGCGCGCCGAGCACCTGAGCGCGCACGCGGGCCAGTTCGCGCTGCCCGGCGGGCGCGTCGACAAGGGCGAGAGCGCGCTCGATGCGGCGCGGCGCGAGGCGCGCGAGGAAATCAACCTCGAGCTCGCGCCAGAGGATTTTCTCGGGCGCCTGGACGACTACCCGACCCGCTCGGGCTATCTCATCACGCCGCTGGTCGCCTGGTGCGCGCGCAGCACCGGCATCAGCGCGAACCTGGCGGAGGTGGCCAAGATCTACCGCGTTGCGCTCGCCGACCTGGGCCGCGGACCGGAATTCGTTTCAATCCCCGAGTCGCAGCAGCCGGTGATCCGCTACCCGCTGCTCGGCACCCGGATCCACGCCCCGACCGCGGCGGTGATGTACCAGTTCATCGAGGTCGCCCTGCTCGGGCGCGCCACCCGCGTGGCGCACCTCGAGCAGCCGGTCTGGGCGTGGCGCTAGGATTGCGCCATGCCCAGCCCGCTGCTCGCCCCGGCCTTCGTTCTGCTCAGCGCGCTGGCTCCCGGCACCAGCTTTCGCGACTGCAAGGGCTGCCCCGAGATGGTCGTGATTCCCGCGGGCAGCTTCGTCATGGGCTCGCCCGCGAGCGAAGCCGGCCACGGCGGCGACGAGGCGCCGCAGCACCGCGTCACATTCGCGCTCCCGTTCGCGGTCGCCAAGTACGCCACCACGCGCGGCGAGTTCGCGCGCTTCGTCGCCGAGACCGGCTACCGCGTCGCGCCGGGCTGCCTGATCAAGCGGAACGGCGCCTGGGTCGACGACCGCCGGGCGGGCTGGCGCCGCCCGGGCTTCGCCCAGACCGAGCGCGACCCCGTGGTGTGCATGAGCTGGAACGACGGCGAAGCCTACGCCGACTGGCTCAGGCGCAAGACGGGGCACTCGTACGCGCTGCTGACCGAGGCGCAATGGGAATACGCTGCGCGCGCCGGCAGCACGACGACCTACTACTGGGGCGCGCAGGCGAGCCGCACCTACGCCAACTACGGCGCCGAACGCTGCTGCGCGCCGGAGATCAAAGGCAAGGACCGCTGGCTGCACACCGCGCCCTCGGGCAGCTTTGCGCCCAACGCCTTCGGTCTGTACGACATGCACGGCAACGCCTGGCAATGGATGCAGGACTGCTGGCACCGCAACTACGACGGCGCGCCGGCCGACGGCAGCGCCTGGCTGAGCGGCAGCTGCGTCGACCGCGTCATGCGCGGCGGTTCGTGGAACTGCGGCCCGAGCACCATCCGCGCCGCGGGGCGCGAGGTGCACGACCTCTCGGGCCGCTATTCGGTGGTCGGCTTTCGCGTCGCGCGCACCAACTGAGCCGCGCACTCGCCCGCCGCGCGGCGCAGCGCCGCGCGCGCGAGCAGCCGGGTCGAATCGAGTGTCGGCAGCGGCGAGTTGGCGTCGCTCATGATCAGCGGAATCTCGGTGCAACCGAGCGCCACCGCGTCGCAGCCCCGCTGCTTCATGCGGCCGAAGACGCGCCGGAAGAATTCCACCGCCTCAGGGCGGAACAGCCCGCACACCAGCTCGTCCATGATGACTCGGTTCATCTCCTCGCGCTCCGCCTCGTCGGGGCGCAGCCACTCGAGGCCGCGCGCGGCAAGCTGGTCCGGATACACCCCGCTCTCGACCAGCCAGCGCGTGCCCGACAGGCCGATGCGGCGCAAGCCGCGCGCCGCGGCCTCGTCCGCGACCACCTCGGCGATGTGCAGCCACGGCAGCGGCGAGCGCGGCAGGACGTAAGGCAGCGCCCGGTGGATCGTGTTGTCGGGGCAGATCAGGAACTGCGCTCCGGCCTGCGCCAGCTTGTGCGCCGCGCAGAGCATCAGCTCGCCGACGCCCTGCCAGTCGGCGCGGTAGATGCGCTCCATGTAGTCCGCGAGCGAATGCGTGTGCAGCGACACTTCCGGATGCGCGTGCGGCGCCCCAAGCAGCGCCGCGCCCTCGACGCAGATCGTGGTGTAGCAGAGCGCGGCGCCTTCGGCCGAGCAGGCGACGATGCCGATGTGCTGGGGCATGGCGACCTCTTCAATACGGCCGGGCCGGGGCTCTGGGGTGCGCGGCGTCCGGCGCTCAAACCAGATTCAGCTGCTTGAAGCGCAGATACAGCTCGCGGCAGGCCCAGGCATCGGTCGCCGCGTAGGTGATCTGCTGCGGCGTCAGGCGGCGCGCAGCCCAGTTCGTCGTCTTCGCGCCCTTGGGAATCCGCGTGCCGAGAAAGAGCCCGGTCAGATTGCGCACGCCCGTTTGCTTCAGGCCGTGGCGCTTCGCAAGCTTGCCCAGGTCCACCACCGTCCTTTCCTCGAACTCGAACAGCTTCTTCAGGCTGCGCAGATCGTCGGCCACCGACACGCCGGCCTTCAAGATCTTGTCCGACGAAAAGATCTCCCGCATCGCCGCGGAATAGTCCTGCCGCTGGACCTGCAGCAGATACACCGCGTCGGCAGTGGCCAACTGCACGACCGAGGGGAGATAGCTCTCCCCGGGCCTGAAGGCGGGCCGCGTCTCGGTGTCGAAGCCGACCACGCTTTCGCCGCGCAGGTCCTGCAGCGCGCGCTCCAGGTCCGCCGGCCCCTCGACCAGGCACACCGGCCCTTCGTAGCGCCTGATCGGCAGTTCGCTCATCGCCTCGCGCGAGATGCTGAGCGGCGTTTCGATCGGAAGCGAGCCCGCCGGACGGCTCATCGGAGGACGCAACCGCAGCGCGCCGAGGACACCTGCACCCCCATTGCCTTATGGCCGCGCGGCATGTCGGGTGCTGGTGCCTATCTGTCGCGCCGGTGATCGTCGCCCTGGCCGTGCCCGCGCTCGTCGCCGTGGCCGCGCTCCACGTTGTGCTCGCGCGCCTCGGCTTCACGCGGCTGGTAGCGGTAATTGCGGGTTGCGAGCTCGTGCTGCTGCTCCTGCGCTCTCGGGTAATGCTCGCCCGAGTAGCTGCGCTGATAGCGCGGCAGCGGCGCGGGGCGCGGCGCGGCCTTGTGGTTCCACCTGTCCCAGCCGCTCCTGCGCTCGCTCCATTCGCGCCCCCAGTGGTCGCCCCAGCGCGGCGCCGCATCGCGCCGCCAGCCGTGGAAGTACGCCGGCGGATGGCGGTAGTAGCGCACCGGGATGCGCAATACATACGGCGGCACCGAGTACGGATCGACCGTCGACCACGGCCCGTTGTACCAGGTGCTCGCGTACCAGCGGTCGTCCTGGAACACCCAGTACCTGCCGTCGTAGAAGAAGTAGTTCGCGTTCAGCCCCGGCGCGTAGTACACCGGGTAGCCCGGCACGCGCGCGAAGCGCGGATAGACCGGTACGTTGATCCCGATGCGCAGCCCGGGCGAGCTGATCCCGATGCTTACCTGCGCAGCGGCCGGGATGGCCGCGCCCAAAAGAGTGCAGAAGGCGAAAATGAGAAAGCGCATTTCGAGTTCTCCAGTTGGCGTTCCCCCCTGCCGCCCATGGTACTCCCGCGCGGCCGGAACGACGCCTCAGCGAAACTCGGCCCGCACGGAACCGATGGGCTCGAAGCGCGCCTCGACGACGTCGCCGCGGGTGATGTCGTACTGGCGCGTGAACGAGCCCGACATGACACGCGTGCCAAGCTCCAGGCGCCGGCCGAACCCGGCCAGCTTGTTGGCGAGCCAGGCGATCGACGCGATCGGCGTGCCCATGACCTCCGCGCCCCGCGCGCGTTCCTGCGCCGCGCCGTTCAGCGCGAGCTCGAGCGACACCTCGGCCAGGTCGAGCGCACCCAGCGGCACCGCCGCCCCGGTGACGAAGGCCTTCTGCTGCGCGTTGTCTGCCAGGCTGCGCGCCAGGTCCGCGCCGAACTCGCCCCGCTTCTCGATGATCTCGAGCGCGGGGGCGACGTGCGACGCCGCGGCGCGCGCCTGCTCGAGCGTCACGCCGGGACCGGCGAGGGGCGCGCCGAGCGTGATGCACAGCTCGTTCTCGAACCCGGGCCGGATCAGCGAGGCGAACTCGAAAACGCTGCCGGAAGGCCGATGCCCGCTCGCGAGCAGGAAGCCGAACACCGGCTCGTACACGCCCTGCTGCGCCTGCATGGCGCGCGCGGTCAACCCCACCTTCCAGCCGGCCTGCTGGTCTCCCGCGCGCTCGCAGCGCGCGAGCAACTCGAGTTGGACCCGGTACGCCTGGTCGAGAGTCATTGCGCCGCCCGCTTCGGTCATCTTGTTATGCTACCAGCCTGATCAGGGCAGGATGAATCCATGAATCTGGGACAGGAAAGCCACACCGATCTGCGCGACGCGGTGCGCGCCTTGTGCAGCCAGTTCGACTCGGCCTACTGGCAGAAAATCGACGAAGCGCGCGCCTATCCAGAGGCCTTCGTCGACGCGCTGACCAAGGCAGGCTGGATGTCGGCCCTGATTCCGGAAGAGTTCGGCGGTTCGGGCCTGTCGCTCACCGAGGCGACCGTGATCATGGAGGCGATTTCGCGCTCCGGCGGCAACCCCGGCTGCTGCCATGGCCAGATGTACAACATGAACACATTGCTCAGGAACGGCTCGCCCGAGCAGAAGAAGAAGTACCTGCCGAAGATCGCGAGCGGCGAGCTGCGGCTGCAGGCGATGGGCGTAACCGAACCGACTGCCGGCACCGACACCACCGCGATCACGACTGTGGCGGTAAAAAAAGGCGACCGCTACGTCGTGAACGGGCAGAAGGTCTGGACCTCGCGCCTGCAGCACTCGGAGCTGATGCTGCTGCTCGCGCGCACCACGCCGCTGGCCGAGGTGACGAAGAAATCCGACGGCATGTCGGTGTTCATCGTCGACAAGCGCGAAGCGCTCGGCAAGGGGCTCAGCATGCGCCCGATCCGCAACATGGTGAACCACGAGACCAACGAGCTGTTCCTCGACAACCTCGAGATCCCGGCCGAGAACCTGATCGGCGAAGAGGGCAAGGGCTTCAGGTACATCCTGGACGGCCTCAATGCCGAGCGCATCCTGATCGCCGCCGAGTGCGTCGGCGACGGCTACTGGTTCATCGAGCGCGCCACCGCCTATGCCGGCGAGCGCGTCGTGTTCGGCCGTCCGATCGGCCGCAACCAGGGCATCCAGTTTCCAATTGCGGAAAGCTACATGGAGATCGAGGCCGCCAACCTGATGCGCTACAAGGCCGCCGCGTTGTTCGACCAGAAAAAGCACTGCGGCGCCGAAGCCAACATGGCCAAGCACCTGTGCGCCAAGGCGTCGTGGGAGGCCGCGAACGTGTGCCTGCAGACCCACGGCGGCTTCGGCTTCGCCGCCGAGTACGACGTCGAGCGCAAGTTCCGCGAGACGCGGCTCTACCTCGTCGCGCCGATATCGACCAACCTGATCCTGTCCTACGTCGCCGAGCACGTGCTCGGCCTGCCGCGCTCGTTCTAGTCCCGCGCGCCCGGGGCCCGCGCGCCCGGAGCCGGCGCGCTCAGGTCTCGCACCACTGCCGCAGCAGGTTGTGGTAGATCGAGGCGAGCGCCATCTTTTCGGCCGCGTCGATCTTCTTGTCGACCGAGTCGAGGATCTGGTTCAGGTCGAACAGAATGTCGCGCCGGGCCTCGTCGCGCACCATGCTCTGGATCCAGAAAATCGCCGCCAGGCGCGTGCCGCGCGTCACCGGCTCGACCCGGTGCGAGTTGGTCGAACCGTACAGCACCATACAGCCCGCGGGCAGCTTGATGCGGCGCTGGACGCTGATTTCCTGGATCACCAGCTCGCCCCCGTCGTAATCCTGCGGCGAGCTGAGGAACAGCGTGGCCGAAATGTCGCTGCGGATCGTGGCCGGCTCGCCCATCAGCGCGTTGTCCACGTGCAGGCCGTAGTTCATGCCGACGTCGTACCGGTTGAACAGCGGGTCGCGGATCTTGAGCGGCAGTGCAGCGGCCTGAAACATCCCGTTGCGTTTGAGCGCCTCGAGCATCAGGGGCGCGCACTTCTCGATCGCTTGCGCGTCGCGCTTGACCTGCAGGTTCTTCTTGACCTGGCCCGCGATCTCGCCCGCGCTCGCCTTGCCGTCCTCGTACGCGCCCCGATTGAGCTCGCGCAGCGCAAAGTCGATTTCGTCCTTCGTCAGGACGTTCGGAATCTGGATCAGCATGCGCGCGCGATGATAGCACGCACCTGCGCTACGCCAGCACGCGTAGCGCGCGCGGGACGACCTCGATCTCGATCCGCCGCGTCCGCAGCGGCGGCAGCTCGCCGTCGGCCTCGATCACCAGCGGGGCCTCGG
>JBOIFB010000148.1:0-7438 GCA_050741415.1 Burkholderiales bacterium
TAAAGAAGAAAGTCCTTCAGCAGCTTCGCATCGCCCGCAACGAAACCCGAGCGCATGCCCGGCGCGTTGGAGCGCTTGGAAAGACTCGAGAACACGACCAATCCCGCATAACCCTTGCGGCCGAGGCCATGCGAGGCCTCGAGCGCGCCGAGGGGCGGTCTGGCCTCGTCGAAGTACAGCTCGGAATAGCATTCGTCCGATGCGATCACGAAACCGTAGCGCTCAGACAGTTCGAAAAGCAGCGCCCAGTCTTCCAGCCTCATTACGCTTCCGCTGGGGTTGGCAGGTGAACAGGCGTAAACGAGCTGGACGTCGCGCCACTCGGTGGCGGGCAAGGTGTCGTAGCGAATGCGAAACCCGGATCGCTCGTCGGCGTTGAGATACAAAGGGGTGGCACCTGCCAGGAGCGCCGCACCTTCGTAGATCTGGTAGAACGGATTCGGGCAAACGACCTTCGCTTTGCCGCCCAGCGGATCGACTGCGCATTGCGCAAAGGCGAACAGCGCCTCGCGCGAGCCATTCACCGGCAAGACCTCGCTCGCAGCGTCGACCGACGGCAACGCATAGCGGCGCCTCAGCCATGACGCGATCGCTTCGCGCAGCGCGGGCGTCCCCGTCGTCGCCGGATAGACCGCGAGCCCCTCGAGCGCGCCGTGGAGAGCTTCACGGATCAGTGCGGGCGTTGGATGCTTGGGTTCCCCGATAGACAAGTTGATCGGCCGAAGCTTCGGGTTCGGCTCGATGCCACGAAGCAGCACGCGCAACTTCTCAAAGGCGTACGGCTGCAGCGCAGCGAGGCGCGGATTCATCGCCGCGCTTCAGCGCCGGGCAGGTTTTCGAGGTCAACAGGTGGCGCTGGATGCCAGCCGCGCTTGCGGTGCTCCGCGACGACCGTGGTGAAGAGGCCGCCGCGCACGTTGAAACGAGCAGTCAGGCGCATGTAGCGCGGACGAGTGGCGCCCACGAGATCATCCAGGATCCGGTTGGTGACCGCCTCGTGGAAGGTGCCCTGATCACGGAACGACCAGATGTAGAGCTTGAGCGATTTCAGCTCCACGCAGGTGCGGTCCGGTACATAGTCCAGCCCAATCGTGGCAAAGTCGGGCTGCCCGGTGATTGGGCAGAGACAGGTGAATTCCGGTATCTCGACGTGTACGCGAAAGTCGCGCCCAGGGGTCGGATTGAGAAAAGTCCGTAGAGTATTGCCAGAGGGGCGCGATGCCATGTTTTGCCGGCGGAGAATGGGCGTAAGCCCATGCGAAAATGGTATCATGCCCGACGTTTTTTCTGGCGTTGTTTCCTAGGCGCTGCAACTTAATTCTTGCCCAATTCGATAGCGATCCGTGCGCCTTACGCAGATCAAGCTTTCCGGTTTCAAGTCATTCGTCGACCCCACATCCATTCACGTACCGGGGCAGCTGGTCGGCATCGTGGGACCAAACGGCTGCGGCAAATCGAACGTAGTCGACGCTGTGCGCTGGGTACTAGGCGAGTCGCGCGCTTCGGCGTTGCGCGGCGATTCGATGCTGGACGTCATCTTCAATGGTTCGGTGAACCGCAAGCCGCTGGCGAGAGCGAGCGTCGAGCTGCTGTTCGATAACTTAGAGGGTCGCGCAGCCGGACAGTGGTCCCAGTACGCTGAGATATCGGTCAAGCGCGTGCTTCAGCGCGATGGGGAGTCGTCCTACCACATCAACAATACGCACGTGCGGCGGCGCGACATCACGGACATGTTTCTCGGTACCGGTCTCGGCCCTCGGGCTTATGCGATCATCGAGCAGGGCATGATTTCGCGCGTGATCGAGGCGAAACCCGAAGAACTACGCGTATTCCTGGAGGAGGCGGCGGGGATCTCCAAGTACAAGGATCGTCGGCGCGAAACCGAGAACCGACTCTCTGACACTAAGGAGAATCTCGCGCGCGTAACCGACATCCGAACCGAACTCGGTTCGCAGATCGAGAAGCTGGAAGCTCAGGCCGAGGTGGCCAGCCGCTACAAGGAGTTCCAGGCCGAGCTGCAGCTCAAGCAACATCTTCTGTGGTTCGTGCGACGTCGCGACGCTGCGGGCGAGCGTGAGCGTCACGCCAGAGAGATTGCCAAGACCAGCAACGAGCTTGAAGCCGAGACCGCAAAGCTGCGTGAGATCGAATCGCGGCTGGAGGCTGCTCGCGCTGCGCATTACGAAGCGGGCGATGCGATGAACGCGGCCCAGGCGGCGCTATACGGGGCCAACGCGGAGGTTGCGCGCCACGAGTCCGAGCTGCGCCACGTGGAGGAGACGCGACAAAGGCTCGAAAACCAGCACACCGAAAGGTATGTTCAGCTCGGCGCGTGGCGCGAACAGCGCTCTCAGCTCACCCAGGCGCTGCATATGTGGGCCGCCCGTTCCGAGGCAGCAAAGCAGCGCGTCGCGGATTCCCAGTCGCAGCTAGCGCAGGAGAATGCAAGGCTGCCCCAGGCAGAGCAGTCGTTCCGTTCCTCACGGGAGCGTCTGAGCGAGGCGCACAGCCATCTGATGCAGGCCGAGAGCCGTCTGCAAATCGAGCAATCGAATATTGCCCATCTGGAGCGCGATATCCAGTCGCTCGAGCAGCGCCGCGAACGCCTTCAAGGCGAGCTCGCAACCCTGCTCGAGCCCGACGCGACCGTGATTGCGGATCTCGATGGAATGATCCGTGGCATCGACGCGTCGATCGGGATAGCCGAACGGGGCATTGCGACAATGCAGGCCGACTGCGTCCACCTGGACGAGCGGCAGTCAATGGCCATGGAAAGGGTCGCGCAGGCTTCGCGCGACGCGACAGCCGCCGAAGCGCAACTCGCAACGCTGCGGCAGATCCAGGCCGCAGCCGAGGACAATGCACCGCTGCACGGCTGGCTGGAGGCGCACGGACTTTCGACTCTGCCGCACTTGTGGCAAAAGCTGCGCATCGAGGCGGGATGGGAGACCGCGGTCGAGGCAGTCCTTCGCGAGCGCTTGCACGCGCTGGAGCTTGCCGACTCCACACGGCTGGCGGTGCTCGCGTCGGGTCAGTCTCCAGTCAAGGCGAGTTTGTTCGTGCATGGGTCCGGCGGTGCACAGGAGCATCTGCCTGGTTATGCCTCGATCGCGTCAAAGGTTCACGCTACGGATGCGGCAGTCGCAGGTGCACTGGAGGACTGGTTTTCCGGTATCTACGCGGTCGAGGGCACCCCGGAGCCCCGGGAGCGCGAGCAGCTGTCCCGAGGAGCCGTGCTGGTGAACCGGGCCGGGCATCAGTTCACTCGACACACGCTGAGCTTGCACGCACTAGACGCGTCGGACGCGGGGCTGCTGGCGCGACAAGGCGAGATCGAGGCACTGGAGGTGCGCTTCCGCGAACTGAATTCACGCCTCGCGGAGGAACGCGGCGCCCTGGCCGACGTCGAGACCGCGCTGACGGAACGACAGGGCGCGCTGGAACGCGTGCGTGCCGCTATATCGGCGCACCAGACGGACCGGCATGACCGGCAAATAGAGCTCTTGAAATTGAGCCAAGCACAAGATCGATACAGTGAGCGCAGCGCGCAAGTCGGCGTGGAGTTGAGCCAGATCGCGCTCGATATGGATCAGAGCAACGAGCGCCTGGGTCAGTGTCGAGCCGCGGTCACCCGCATCAGCGATGAGATCCACGTCTCGCGCGAAGACCTGGAGACGATCAAGGCCGATCACATTGCGGCCGAAATTCGATTGACCGATCAGCGGCACGAAGTTCAGCAAGCCGCGCAAGCATCACAAAATGCGGTTTTCGGCGAACGCGAATGCACATCCAAGATCAGCGAGATCGACAACTCGGTGCGCGTGGTTGACCAGCAAATCAGCAGCGCCGAGATTGAAATCGCGAAACTGACCGAGGAATTGGCGCAGGATCCGGTACCGGCGGTTCGCGTCTCGCTTGAGGCCGCAGTAGCGGCGCGAATCGCATGTGAGAGAACGCTTTCGGAGGCTCGCAATGCGGTTGAGTCCGCAGCGGGCGTGCTGCGCGAGTTCGAGGAGGGGCGCTTGCAGGTCGAAGGGCGAATCGCTCCGCTGCGTGACCGGGTAGGCGAGCTGCGTCTCAAGGAGCAGGCCGCACAGATCAATCACGACCAGTTCGAGCAGCAGCTGCGCGAAGCCGATGCGGACGAGGCAAGGCTCGAAAGCGAAGCAGAGCGTGCGCCGCGTCCGCCTGCGCTGCAAGCCGAGCTGACCCGACTCGCACAGTCGATCAACGAACTCGGAGCCGTCAATCTGGCGGCGCTGGAAGAATTGCATGGCATCCGTGAGCGTAAAACCTATCTTGATTCGCAGGCCGCCGATCTGGACGAGGCCGTCAAGACGCTCGAGGACGCAATCCGCCGTATCGACAGGGAGACGCGCGAGTTACTGCGGGAAACGTTCGAAAGCGTGAATCGTCATTTCGGATCTCTGTTCCCCGCGTTGTTCGGCGGAGGGGAGGCGAGGCTGATCATGACCGGTGAGGAGATTCTCGATGCGGGGGTTCAACTCATGGCGCAGCCGCCGGGAAAGCGTAACAGCACGATCCATCTGCTATCCGGCGGAGAGAAAGCGCTGACCGCGATTGCGCTGGTGTTCGCGATGTTCCAGCTCAATCCGGCGCCATTTTGCCTCCTAGACGAGGTCGACGCGCCGCTCGACGACTCCAACACAGTGCGCTTCTGCAACCTTGTGCGCAAAATGTCGAGCCAGACCCAGTTCCTGTTCATCAGTCACAACAAGCTGACGATGGAGCTCGCCGCACAGCTCATCGGCGTCACGATGCCGGAGTCCGGGGTGTCGCGGGTCGTAGCAGTTGACATCGGCGAAGCACTGCGAATGCAGGAGGAGCTCGCAGCCTGACGGTTGTTCGCGCCCGTCCGCGTCCTGCGGCCTGATTACATGACGGAATTTCAACTCGGGCTCACGCTAATCGGTGTGCTGGCGATAGTCGGAGTGATCGTCTTCAATCGAGTACAGGAACGACGCGCGAGCAAGCGAGCGGAGCGCGCCTTCGGCTCGCAGCATGAGGACGTGTTGCTGGCTGAAGCACCGCAGCGGCGGGAGCCCACGCTGGGACCCACCGCAATACGTCAGACAAACTTTGAAATGACCCCGTCGACACTGGCACTTCCCGATCCCGTGCTGGATTACGTGATCGCGGTGTCGCCGGCGCGTTTGCTGCCGGCAACTGCCTTTCTGGAATACTGGATACCGCTGGAGCATCGTTTCGCCAAGCGCGTTATGGCAGCCGGTCGGGAAGAGAGAGGCGCCTGGAAACTCGTCTCGCACGCGGACGCAGCCACCTACGGCGCGTTCCAGATCGCGCTCCAGCTTGTCTCGCGGGCGGGCGTCGTCAGCGAAAGCGAACTGATCGAGTTTCGCTCCGGGGTGGAAAACCTGGCTGCGACTCTGGGTGCTTCGGCAGTCGCGCCGGAAATGAAACAGGCCATGGACCGCGCACGCGAACTCGACCAGTTCTGCGCCGATGCCGATATCCAGATACTCCTCAATCTGGTCCCCGCGGCGGGCAGCGCATTCCCCGAGGCGACGCTGGAGTCTGCGATCGCGGCCGCGGGATTCGATCGTCTAGCCGATGGGCAGCACGTCTTGCGCGACGCGCATGGACGCGTCCTGTACGCAGTGTTCGCAGTCGGGGGCGAGAGGGATCGGGAGATCGCGAAACTGGCATTCTCGCTCGATGTGCCTCGCACACCGGAGGTGCGCAAGACATATGAATCGCTGGCGCGCTTCGCGCGCCAGCTCGCGGTCGGCCTCGGAGGCTCCCTGACCGACGATAACGGACGTCCGATCGACGAGCAGTCGCTAGCGGCAATCGGCGCCGAGCTCGATGCCGTGAGTCAGGCGCTTGAGACGCGGGGACTACCTCCGGGAGAACCATTGGCACTACGCTTGTTTTCGTGAACGGCAGGTCGATGAGCATCGCCAAGTCGATCCGCGACCGTGTCGAATGGCTGCGACGGGAGATCGAGCGGCACAATCGACTGTACTACACGCTCGACCGGCCGGAGATCACCGATGCCGAGTACGACCGGCTGTTCCGCGAGCTGGTTGAGCTTGAACAGCGCCACAAGGAACTGGCCAGCCCGGTTTCGCCAACGCAGCGCGTTGGGGCCGAGCCGTTAACCGAGTTCGCCGAGGTGAAACATCGTACCCCGATGCTTTCTCTGAGTAACGCATTTGACGTAGATGAAGTTCACGCCTTCGATCGGCGGGTGCGCGAAGCACTCGGCCAGGGTACCGTCGACTACGCGGTGGAACCGAAATTCGACGGCCTTGCGATCAATCTGTCCTACCGCAACGGATTGTTTGCCCAAGGTGCGACTCGGGGGGACGGCAGCACCGGCGAGGATGTTACGCCGAACCTTCGCACCATCAGATCCTTGCCGTTGCGCCTAGCGGATGCGACCGATACCCGAGACTTGGAAGTTCGGGGCGAGGTAGTGATGTTCCTTAGCGATTTCGAGCAGCTGAACAAGCGGCAGCGCGACACCCGCTCGAGAGAATTCGCCAACCCGCGCAACGCCGCAGCCGGCAGCTTGCGCCAGCTCGATTCCAGAATTACCGCGAGCCGTGTACTGAATTTCTTCGCCTACGGGGTCGGTATCATCGCGAATTACCGCTGGAAGACCCATGCCGAGACGCTGGACCGGCTCGAGAGGCTGGGTTTTCGCGTGAGCGCGGAGCGCGACGTGGTAATAGGCGTCGAAGGCGTGCTGCGGTATTTCGAGAAGATGGGCCGCATGCGAAGCCGCCTGCCCTACGCGATAGACGGCGTCGTCTACAAGGTCAATCGGCTCGATTGGCAGCTGAGTCTGGGTTTCGTCTCTCGTGCGCCGCGCTATGCGCTTGCGCACAAATATCCGGCCGAAGAGCAAACTACGCGCATCGTGGCAATCGACGTGCAAGTAGGCCGCACCGGGGCACTGACCCCCGTCGCCCGCCTGGAGCCGGTGCTGGTCGGCGGCGTTACGGTGACCAACGCGACCTTGCACAACGAGGACGAGCTGCGGCGCAAGGATGTGCGCGTTGGGGACACCGTGGTCGTGCGGCGCGCGGGCGACGTGATTCCGGAGGTTGTCTCGGTGCAGACAGGGCGGCGTCCGCTCCACACGCATCCGTTTCACATGCCCAAGAAGTGTCCCGTATGCGGCTCGGCGGTGGTGAAGGCGGAGGACGAAGCAATCGCGCGCTGCTCTGGAGGTCTGTTCTGCGCAGCGCAGCGCAAGCAGGCGCTGCAGCACTTTGCCAGCCGGCGCGCGATGGATATCGACGGGCTGGGAGAGCGGCTCGTCGATCAGCTGGTCGAATCAGGGTTGGTCGAGACGCCGGCGGACGTGTACGCGCTGAACGTCACGCAACTCGCGGACCTGGAGCGGATGGGCGTAAAATCGGCACAAAACTTGGTCAAGGCGCTTGAG
>JBOIFB010000149.1:0-7422 GCA_050741415.1 Burkholderiales bacterium
CAGCAGGTTGCGGGTCGAGTCGAGCGCCACCACCCGGCCCGCCTTGAGCATCGCGATGCGGGTGCACAGCGACTCCGCTTCCTCCAAGTAGTGCGTGGTAAGCACGACCGTGTGGCCGTCGCGGTTAAGCCGTCGCACGAAGTGCCACAGGCCCTGGCGCAGCTCCACGTCCACGCCGGCGGTGGGCTCGTCGAGCACGATCACGGGCGGCTTGTGCACCAGCGCCTGCGCCACCAGCACACGCCGCTTCATGCCCCCCGAGAGCGCGCGCATGTTGACGTCCGCCTTGGCGCCCAGATCGAGGTGGTGCATGATCTCGTCGATCCAGGCGTCGTTGCGGCGGATGCCGAAGTAGCCGGACTGCAAGCGCAGCGTCTCGCGCACGGTGAAAAACGGGTCGAACACCAGCTCCTGCGGCACGATGCCGAGCAGGCGGCGCGCGCGGCGATACTCGGCCGTGACGTCCGCGCCCAGAATCGAGACCGACCCGGCGTCGGCGCGCGCCAGCCCCGCCACGACGCTGATCAAGGTCGTCTTGCCCGCGCCGTTCGGCCCGAGCAGGCCGAAGAACTCGCCCTGCGCGATCGCGAGGTTCACCCCATCGAGCGCGCGCAGCGCGCCGTAGCGCTTCTCGACGTCGCGGATCTCGATTGCCGGGGTCAGCGGTGCGCGCCGGCTACGGGCAGGAGCCCGTCGACGCCGTACAGTTGCGCGATCGTCTCCAGACCCTGCGGCAGGTTGGCGAAGACGATCTCGGATTTGCGCTGCTTCGCCTCCCGCAGCCAGGCGAGCAGCATCGCCAGCAGCGAGGAATCGACCTCCGTCACTTCGTCCAGATCGATGGTCTGCGCGCCGTCGCGGATCTGCTGCAGGCCCTCTGCGAGCACCTGCGCGACGTTCGCGAGCGTCACCGGTCCGCTCAGCCTCAGCGTGGTTCCGTCGCGCCGCATCACTTCCTGCCCTGCTCCCCCGATTGCTCGAGCGACTCGTTCTTTACGTGCAGGTTGCGGATCAGACCGTCGATACCGTCGGCGCGAACGATGTTGCCGAATTCGGTGCGGTAGTTCGCCACCAGGCTGACGCCACCAACGACGACGTCGTAGGCCTTCCAGCCCGAGGCGGTCTTCTCCATGCCGTAATCGATCGACACGGGCGGCTGTCCGGACTGGAGGATGCGCACCTGCACGGTCACGTCGGTGTCGTCCGGCCGCGTGTGCAGCGGCCGGAAATCGAACCTTTGATCACCGTACGCCGCGAGCGCGCTGGCGTAGGTGCGCACCAGCAGCGTCTTGAACTCCTCGGTCAGACGGAGCTTCTGCTCGGGCGTCGCCTTCCTCCAGCCCAGGCCGACCGCGGTCGCGGTCATGCTGGCGAAATCGAAGTGCGGCAGCACCTTGGCCTCGATCAGGCCGATGATCTTCTTGCGGTTGCCGCCCTGAATGTCCGCGTCGCTCTTGATGATCCCGAGCACCTCGAGCGTGACGTTCTTCACCAGCACGTCGGGCGGCGTGTCGGCATCCGCCGCGCAGGCGAGCGCCGCCGCCGCGACCAGCAAAACTCCCGCGACAGCGCGTTCAATGCTGCGCGGCAAAGGTCGATTCTCCCGCGGGCGGACTCAGCTGCGACTGGGGCTCGCGCGGCGGCCTGCCGTCGTAGATCAGGCTCCTGCGCCGCTGCAGATAGGCGTCGCGCACGAACAGGTAGGGATCGAGCGCCGCCTGCTCCAGCAGGCGGCTCGCGTCCAGCAGGTCGGCACGCTGGCTGGTCGCGCGCAGCGCGATGGCCGAGTTGCGCTCATCCACCGGGTCGTGGTTCCCGACCGGGTCGAAATGCCAGTCGAACACGGTGCCCACGCTGTCGCGCGCGGTGCTGGGGCCGAGGAACGGCAGCACGAGGTAGGGGCCGCTGCCCGCGCCCCAACGGCCAAAGGTCTGGCCGAAGTCCTCGTCGTGCTTGTCCAGGCCCATGTCGGTCGCCCAGTCCGCGATCCCGGCCACCCCGAAGGTGGTGTTGACCGCGAAGCGCATCCAGTCGCTGAGCGCCTCTTCGGGCTTGCCCTGCAGCAGGTTGTTCGCGCCGATGAACAGGTCGGCGATGTTGGAGAAGAAATTGCGCACGCCGTTGCGCACCGGGTCGGGCACGACTTCCTTGTACGCGGTGGCGACCGGCTTGGCGACCGCCTTGTCGAAGGCGTCGTTGAAGCCGTACACGGAGCGGTTGAATCCCTCCAGCGGATCGCTCGGATCCGGGTTGGGCACGCTTGCACAGCCGCCGGCCCCCGCAACCGCCAGCGCAAGCAGCAGGATTAGCGCGCCGCGGGTCACTTCGAGTTGTCCTTGCCTTCAGCCGCCTTGCTGAACAGGAACTGGCTGATCAGGTTCTCGAGCACCACCGCCGACTGGGTAAGCTTCAACCGGTCGCCGTTCGCGAGCATTTTGCTGTCGCCTCCGGCCTCGAGCCCGATGTACTGCTCGCCCAGCAGGCCCGAAGTCAGGATCTTCGCCACGGTGTCGCGCGGGAACCGGTACGCCTCGTCCAGGCTCATGGTCACGACCGCCTCGTAGGTCTCGGTGTCGAAGCGGATGTCCGCTACCCGTCCCACGACCACGCCTGCGCTCTTCACCGGCGCACGCACCTTCAGGCCGCCGATGTTGGCGAAATTGGCCTTCACTTCGTACGTCTGGGCGGCGGAGAAGGAAGCCAGGTTGCCGACCTTGAGGGCGAGAAAGAGCAGCGCGCCCAGGCCCGCCGCGACGAGAATTCCGACCCAAAGATCGATCGTGGAGCGATTCATGCTGCCATACCTCCGGTGAACATCAACGCAGTAAGCACGAAATCAAGCGCCAGTATGGCAAGCGACGAAGTGACCACGGTGCGCGTGGTCGCGCGCGAGACGCCCTCCGCGGTGGGCGCCGCGTCGTAGCCCTCGAACACCGCGATCCAGCAGACCGCGATGCCGAACACAATGCTCTTTAGGACGCCGTTCAGGATGTCCTCGCGCACGTCGACCGCAGCCTGCATCTGCGACCAGAACGCCCCCTCGTCGACGCCGATCAGCTTCACGCCCACCAGGTAGCCGCCGAAGATCCCCATGGCCGAGAACAGCGCCGCGAGCAGCGGCATCGAGATCACGCCGCCCCAGAAGCGCGGCGCCACCACGCGCGCGATCGGATCGACCGCCATCATCTCCATGGCCGAAATCTGCTCGGTCGCCTTCATCAGCCCGATCTCGGCGGTGATCGCCGATCCCGCGCGGCTGGCGAACAACAGCCCCGCGACCACCGGGCCAAGCTCGCGCACCAGCGACAGCGCCACCAGCACCCCGAGCGCCTCCGCAGAGCCGTAGCGCTCGAGCGTGTGGTAGCCCTGCAGCCCGAGCACCATGCCGACGAACAGGCCGGAAACCATGATGATGACGAGCGACAGCACGCCGGAGAAATAGATCTCGCGGATCGTCAGGCTGAAGCGCCGCAGCGCGGTGCCCGAGTGCAGCAGCATGTAGCCGAAGAAGCGGACTGCGAAGCCGAGCCGCCACACCCCCGCGGTCACCTGTCCTCCCAGCCGCTCGAGGAAGCCGCGCAGCGCATTGCCCGCCATGTCAGGCCTGCGCCAGTTCGAGGTCGGCGTCATACGCGGGCGCCGGGAAGTTGAACGGCACCGGGCCGTCGGGCTTGCCGTGCACGAACTGGTCGACGAACGGCTCTTGCGAGGCGCGGATCTCCTGCGGCGTGCCCTTGGCCACCACCTGCCCGTCGGCGACGAAGTAGAGGTAATCGACGATGTCGAGGCATTCCTGCACGTCGTGGCTGACGACGATCGAGGTCGCACCGAGTGCGTCGTTCAGGGTTCTGACCAGGCGCGCGATGACGCCGAAGGAGATCGGGTCGAGTCCCGTGAACGGCTCGTCGTAGAGCATCAGCTCGGGGTCGAGCGCGATCGCACGCGCAAGCGCGACCCGACGCGCCATGCCGCCGGAAAGCTCCGAGGGCATCAGCCGCGCGGCGCCGCGCAGGCCGACCGCCTGCAGTTTGAGCATCGCCAGATCGTGGATCATGTCATCCGGCAGGTCGGTGTGCTCGCGCATCTGGAACGCCACATTGTCGTAGACCGACATGTCGGTGAACAGCGCGCCGAATTGGAACAGCATTCCCATCCGGCGGCGCATGGCGTACAAGCCTTCTTGGTCGAGCTCGCTGGTCAGCTTTCCGAGGACCCGGGCCCGCCCCCGCGCCGGCTTGTGCACGCCGCCGATGATGCGCAGCAGGGTGGTCTTGCCGCAGCCTGACTGCCCCATGATCGCCACCACCTTGCCGCGCGCGATCGTCACGCTGACGTCGCGCAGCACCGGGCGATCGGGATCGTAGCCGAACCAGACGTTCTCGATCTCGACGATGTTGGAGTCCTGCAAGAGGAGAGGGTGCCGCAGGGAAAGGGCGGATTTTACTCGATTACCTATATATTAGCGTCCATGTCCGTGCCCAATCCGCTTCAGGCGGCGCCCGCGGTAAGCGTGGTCGGCCTCGAAAAGCGCTATGGCAGGCGCGAGGTGCTGCGCCGGGTCGACCTCGCGGTCGGCGCCGGCGAATCGGTCGGGCTGGCGGGCGTGAACGGCGCGGGCAAGACCACGTTGATCAAGTGCCTTCTCGATCTGTGCGCCCACGACGCAGGACGCATCGAGCTATTCGGTGTGCCGAGCGGCCGCGCGCAAGCGCGCTGCCGGCTGGCGTACGTCCCGGAGCGCTTCGTGCCGCCGCATTACCTGCGCTGCCGCGAGTTCCTCGAGTTGATGCAGTCGCTCGCCGGCGCGCGCTACGACGCCGCGCGCGCCGCGGCGCTGCTCGCCGAACTCGAGCTGGAGCCGGGGGTGCTCGGCCGCCCGGTGCGCGAGCTGTCCAAGGGAATGACCCAGAAGCTCGGGCTCGCCAGCTGCTTTCTGGTCGAGCGCGAGATCTACGTGCTGGATGAGCCCATGAGCGGCCTTGACCCTGCCGGCCGGGTCGCGGTCAAATCGGTGCTGCGGCGACTCGCCGGCGAGGGGCGGGCGCTGCTGATCACGTCGCACGTGCTGGCCGACATAGAGGAGCTGTGCTCCGCGGTGGCGGTGCTGGACCGCGGCGCGATCAGGTTCCACGGCGCGCCGGCCCGGCTCTGCGACCGTTATTCGGAGCCCAACCTCGAACGGGCGTTTCTGAGATGCATACGCGGTGATGGCAACTAGTCTGCGCGAAGCGCGAGAGGGCAAGCCGTCGCTGCTCATCGTCGACGACGACGAATTGATCGCCGACACGCTCTCGTTCGCGCTCGGAACCGACTTCGAAGTCCTCACTGCAGATTCGCGCGAGCAGGCGATCTCGCTGCTGCGCCAGTTGCCGCAAGCACCGCAGCTCGCGCTGGTCGACCTCGGGCTGCCGCCGGTGCCGCACGTTCCCGACGAGGGATTTCAGCTCATCGCAGACCTGCTGGCGCACTCGCCGAGCATGAAGATCTTCGTCCTGTCGGGCCAGAACGACGCAGCCCACGCCCGCCACGCGCGCACGCTCGGCGCAGCGGAGTTCATCGCCAAGCCCTGCGACCCCGCGACGCTCAAGCGCACGCTGATCCGCGCGCTCGAGGTACGCGCGGCCGAACTCGGGCGGCGCCCGGAGGAGTCGAGCGGCCTGGTCGGCGAGTGCCCGGCGCTCGTCAAATTGCGCAGCCAGATCGCCCAGTTCGCCGACTCGCCCTTCCCGGTCCTGATCGAGGGCGAATCGGGCAGCGGCAAGGACTTGGTGGCGCAAAGCCTGCACCGGCAGTCCGCGCGCGCGCCCAAGCCGTATCTCGCGCTCAATTGCGCCGCCATCTCGCCCTCGTTGGTCGAGCCGACGCTGTTCGGTTACGTCAGGGGCGCCTTCACCGGCGCGACCGGCACCAAATCCGGCTACTTCGAGGATGCGCACGAGGGCACACTGTTTCTGGACGAGATCGGCGAGCTGCCGCTCGAGATGCAGGCCAAGCTGCTGCGCGTGCTGGAGAACGGCGAGTTCCAGCGCGTGGGCGAGACCCACGCGCGCGTCTCGCGCGCCAGGGTGGTCGCCGCGACCAACCGCGATCTGCGCCAGGAAGTTAAACGCGGAGCCTTCCGCGCCGACCTCTACCACCGCCTCTCAGTCCTGACTTTGACGGTGGCGCCGCTGCGCGAGATGGAGTCCGACAAGCTCGCGCTGCTCGAGCACTTCCGCCGCTTCTACGCCGAGCAGTCCGGAGCGCAGCCGTTTTCGTTCGACGGCGCGGCCGAGAAGCGCTGGCTCGCCTACCCGTTTCCCGGCAATGTGCGCGAGCTGCGCAACATCGTGATCCGGCTCACCACCAAGTACGCGGGGCAACGGCTCTCGGTCGCCGAGCTGGAGCCGGAGTTCGATCTCGAAACGCCGCTCGGCCCGACCGAGGGCGAGTCCGGCCTGCTGGCGCAGGCGCTCAGGCAGATCGAGCGCGAGCGCGGCTTCCATCTCGACCAGACGCTCGGGGCCTGGGAGCGCGCCTATATCGAAGCGGCGCTGCGCCTGACCAACGGCAACATGAGCCAGGCAGCCAAGCTGCTGGGCGTGAACCGCACCACCCTCTACAGCCGCATGAGTTCCGCGGGCGGGGAATCGCCGCCCCAAGCGAAAAGCTAGCAGGATCCGAAGCGAATGTACCTCGAGCACTTCGGGCTGAGCGAACCGCCGTTCCGCATCACGCCTCACACCGACTTCTTCTTCGACGGGGCCGACCGCGGCGCGACGCTCGAGGCCCTGATCTACGCGATCCTGAACGACGAGGGCATCGTCAAGGTGAGCGGCGAGGTCGGCAGCGGCAAAACGATGCTGTGCCGCGTGCTGATGGAGCGCGTACCGGCGCAGGTCGAGACCATCTATCTCAGCACTCCCTCGCTCGGGCGGGACGAAATCCTGTACGCGATCGCGGACGAGCTGCAGCTCGAGTTCTCCCAGGGCCGCATGAGCGTGGCGCTGCGCGAGCTGCAGGAGTACCTGATCCAGCTCTACGCCCAAGGTCGCCGCGTCGTGGTCCTGATCGACGAAGCGCACGCGATGCCCGAGGAAACGCTGGAGCAGGTGCGCCTGCTGTCGAACCTCGAGACCAGCCGCCACAAGCTGCTGCAGATCGTGCTCTTCGGCCAGCCCGAGCTCGACGAGGCGCTAGCCCGGCCGTCGCTGCGCCAGCTGAAGGACCGCATCACGCACAGCTTCCGCATGCGCCCGCTGTCCGAAGCGGAGGTCGCGCGCTATCTGTCGTTCCGCATGCGCGCCGCGGGCTACCGCGGCCCGGACGTGTTCATGCCCAAGGCGGTAACGCTCATCGCACGCGCATCCGGCGGCCTGACGCGGCGCATCAACATCCTGGCCGACAAGTCGCTGCTTTCCGCTTTCAGCGCGGACACGCACG
>JBOIFB010000150.1:0-7362 GCA_050741415.1 Burkholderiales bacterium
GGTTACGGTGCGGCGCATGGCGAAGGCGCTCGGCTCGACCCCGGCCGCGCTGCTCGCCGGCAGCGCCGAGGTCGAGCGCGCATTCGAGTTCAGCGAGTCCGGCGAGCGCGACGGCCTGCAATGGCTCGACGCCAGGCCGCGCGACGCCGATGCCGGTTTCGACCTCATCCGCCTCGGGCTCGGCCCCAAGGGCGTCGAGGCGATGGAGCTAAGCGATCATTTCGGCCAGACCACGCGCTTGCGCTTTTCCGACATCGCGCTCAACCCCAAGCTCGATCCCGCCGCGTTCCGCTTCACGCCGCCCAAGGGCGCCGACGTGCTCGGCGAGCGCTGAAGCAGCGGCATGGCCGACCTCTTCGGCACCGCTTCGCCCGCCGCGCCGCTCGCCGAGGCGCTGCGACCGCGCAGCCTCGAAGAGGTGATCGGGCAGCGCCACCTGCTCGGTGCGGGCAAGCCGCTGCAGCTCGCGTTCGAGTCCGGCAAGCCGCATTCGATGATCCTGTGGGGGCCGCCGGGGACCGGCAAGACGACCATCGCGCGCCTGATGGCGGGCGCGTTCGATTGCGAGTTCATCGCGCTCTCGGCCGTGTTCTCCGGGGTGAAGGAAATCCGCGAGGCCGTGCAGCAGGCCGAAGCCGTGCTCGCGCGCTCGGGGCGGCGCACGATCCTGTTCGTGGACGAGGTGCACCGCTTCAACAAGGCGCAGCAGGACGCGTTCCTGCCTTACGTCGAGCGCGGGCTGTTCACCTTCATCGGCGCGACCACCGAGAACCCGTCGTTCGAGGTGAACTCGGCGCTGCTCTCTCGCGCGACGGTGTACGTGCTGGAGAGCCTGTCCGGCGAGGATCTTGCGACGCTGCTCGCGCGCACCGGAATCGAAGTCGACGAGACCGCGCGCGAGCGCCTGATCGGCTTCGCCGACGGCGATGCGCGCCGCCTGCTGAACGCGGTCGAAATCCTGCGCAACGCGCGCCCCGCGGGCGCGATCGACGCCGCGTTCGTCGAGTCCGCGCTGGCGAGGAACCTGCGCCGCTTCGACAAGGGCGGCGAGCAGTTCTACGACCAGATCTCGGCGCTGCACAAGGCGGTGCGCGGCTCCGATCCCGACGCCTCGCTCTACTGGCTGGTGCGAATGCTCGACGGCGGCGCCGATCCGCTCTACCTCGGGCGGCGCATCGTGCGCATGGCGACCGAGGACATCGGCCTGGCCGATCCGCGCGCGCTGCGCCTCGCGCTCGACGCCTGCGAGACCTACGAGCGGCTCGGCTCGCCGGAAGGCGAGCTCGCGCTCGCCGAAGCCGTGCTCTACCTCGCCTGCGCGGCGAAATCGAACGCCGCCTACAGCGCTTATAATGCCGCGCGCGAGTTCGTCTCCAAAGACGGCACGCGGCCGGTCCCGCTTCACATCCGCAATGCGCCGACGCGCTTGATGAAGAACCTCGGCTACGGCAAGGACTACCGCTACGCGCACGACGAAGACGGCGCGTACGCCGCGGGCGAGAGCTACTTTCCCGAGGGCATGCCGGCAGTCGAGTGGTACCGGCCGACCGATCGGGGGCTGGAAGCGAAAATCCGCGAGAAGCTCGAGCATCTTCGCGCCCTGGATGCCCAAGCCGACGGAAAGAGGAAGAAATGATCGACATCCAGTTGCTCAGGACGAACCTCGACGTGGTGGCTGCGCGCCTGGCCGCGCGCAGCTACGCTTTCCCGAGCGAGGAATTCCTCGCGCTCGAGGGGGAGCGAAAGGACATCCAGACGCAGACGCAGTCGCTGCAGGCGGCGCGCAACGCGCAGGCGAAGAAGATCGGCCAGGCGAAAGCGAAAGGTGAAGACGCGGGCGCGCTGATGGCCGAGTCGGGCGCGATCAACGTCAAGCTCGGGGATCTCGAGAAGACGCTCGCGCAGACGCAGGAACGCATGAGGCAGTTCCTCGAGATCATCCCCAACCTGCCGCACGAGAGCGTGCCGCAGGGGACGAGCGCGGAAGACAACGTCGAGCAGCGCCGCTGGGGAACCCCGCGCGCGTTCGACTTCCCGCCGAAAGACCATGTCGACGTCGGCGTGAGCCTCGGGATGCTGGACTTCGAGACCGCGGCCAAGCTCGCGGGCGCGCGCTTCGCTGTGATGAAGGCGGGCGTGGCGCGGCTGCACCGGGCGATCGCGCAGTACATGCTCGACGTGCACACGCAGGAGCACGGCTATGTCGAGACCTATGTGCCCTACATGGTGAGCGGCGAGTGCGCGAACGGCGTCTCGAGCCTGGCCAAGTTCAGGGACGACCTGTTCAAGATCGAGGGCCGCGATCTCTATCTCATCCCGACCGCGGAGTATCCAGTGACCAACTTCGTGCGCGACGAGATCGTCCCGTTCGAGTCGCTGCCGCTCAGGTACGTCTGCCACTCGCCGTGCTTCCGCTCGGAGGCGGGCGCCTCCGGCAAGGATACGCGCGGCATGATCCGGCAGCACCAGTTCGACAAGGTCGAGCTGGTGCAGATCGTGCGCCCGGAGGACTCCTACCACTGCCACGAAGAGCTGACCGCGCACGCCGAAAAGATCCTCAAGCGGCTCGAGCTGCCGTATCGCACCGTGGTCTTGTGCGCCGGCGACATGGGCTTCTCGGCGGCCAAGACCTACGACATCGAGGTCTGGCTGCCGGGGCAGAACGCCTACCGTGAAATCTCCTCCTGCTCCAACTTCGAAGCCTTCCAGGCGCGCCGCATGCAGGCGCGCTTCCGCAATGAAAAGGGCAAGCCCGAGCTCGTGCACACGATCAACGGTTCGGGGCTCGCGATCGGTCGCACTCTGGTCGCGATCCTGGAGAACTACCAGAACGCCGACGGCTCGGTCACCGTTCCGGAAGCGCTGCGACCCTACATGGGCGGCGCGGAGAGGATCACCCGGGCCTGATAGAATTCGCCCCTCGCGTCGAGACGATCGCGATGCGGAGAGATGGCAGAGTGGTCGAATGCGGCAGACTCGAAATCTGTTGTACCCATCGGGTACCGGGGGTTCGAATCCCTCTCTCTCCGCCACGTATAAATGCTTGCTTATGAAGACATTAATGGCAAGCACTTCAAACCTAAACAATCCCGAACTTTCCGCAGCTTGCAGCATCGGCGCGATTGCGCGCCGTTCACAGAGACGCAACGAGTGCGGCAAATGCGCGCGCGTTCCTGCGATCGTCTCCTACGCCACTTTTTTTGGTACGGCCACGATGAACGTTTTTCGGTATTCGCTCTGCAACGCGAGTGATTTTGCCGGCGCATGGCCGTACCTCGCGTAGGAGACAAATGTTGGACCATGGAGGCTGAGGGTCGAATTGCGAGTGCTAGGGACTGAATCCGTATCTCGATAGCCTTCTGCGTTCACCGGACTAGGCAACTGCTAGCGCAGTGGAATCGACCAGGCTGACGAATGGTTAAAAGGAACGATCGGTGGTTCGAGGCGTCGGACGTGATTCCGATGTTTCCAACATTGGTCTGGAAGATCCAGCTCAAGACGAAATTACGCGATGCGATAGACGCTGGGATTCTCGCCGCCCTTAAAAGAATCAGGCGGGATGCTCCGCAACTTGCGCCCGGCCAGGGGTGGCAGTCAGATCAAACGCTACATGCACTCGAGGAATTTCGCGATCTGAAATCCTGCATCGATAACGCGGCAAAGAGCGTTCTGCGATTCCTAAAAATCTCCCATACCGTCTGCGAGATGACCGGCTGCTGGGCCAATGTTCTCGCTAGAGGCGCCACCCACAAAGCGCACAGTCATCCCAATAATTTTTTGAGTGGCGTGTACTACGTCCAGATTCACCCGGGCACGGACACCATAAACTTTCACGACCCAAGAAGTCAGACCGGCATCATCAGGCCTCCGGTCATTGAGCTCTCGGCCGAAAATACCGACCAGGTCGTGGTCAGGGTGAAGAACGGCACTCTTCTTCTCTTCCCGTCCTACCTGCAGCACTCTGTTGACCCCAATATGAGCAAGGAGGAGAGAATCAGCATTAGCTTCAACATCATGTTCTCTTCGTTCACGGAGAAACTCAGCAAGCCGCTATGGTGAGCGCAGAACCCTTGAGCCGAGTCGGAAGTCGGATAGACCCAGGAGGGTCGGTCGTGGTCATCTACTTTCGACTGCTCGAGGCCAAACGCGATTGGGCAAAGGGATAGGCGGGAAGCGTGGTGAGGCGCCCATCGTCCACGGCGCCGCCGGCGGTGAAGTGATACAGACTCTGCCACGCGTTCCCGCGTAGACCGAGCAGCGAATGCATCTCATCGTCGAAGAAGCAACCGATGCCCGTGGCGCGGATGCCGGCGGCCTCGGCCTCGAGGTATAGCACCTGCCCGAGCATTCCGCATTCCCAATAGAGCGTTCGATAGCGCCAAGGTTCGCTCGCCGCGATCTCGTAATGGGCGAGCATTCCCAGCGCGTAGCAGGAATCGGCGGCGATATCCTGGTGACAGCAGACCTGCCGAGCCGAATCACGCAAGTCATAGGGAATAAGGAGATAGAGCGGCAGCTCGGGCGGGCCAATCTGGTGCCACAGCCAATCGGGCCGAAGCGCTGCCTTCAGCGGCGCCAGCGCATCGGGATTGCGCACAAGCACGTACAGCCCGGGTTCAAGTCCGTCCACGCGATGAACCATAATTGCGGGATGCACTTCAGCGACCCACGGCCAGGCGCACCAGGGCGGTGCAGCCGGGCGCGGCAGCGTTGCGTCGAGCATTGCGAATAATGCTTCCGCGTCAATACTGGTAGTGCCGTCAAAAGCGACGGCGCTACGCCGTTGCCGAAAGATCTGCGCCGCCGCGAGATCGCGCATCGGCGCCGCCCCCGCCCCGTGTGCCGCGTACGACGGGTGCGCGAGCTCATGCCCCAGGTGCGGTTTCCCGGTGAGTGCGTGTACCTGATCGATATCTGACCATTTGACGTGACTGGAACTAAGTCGATTGGCCTTGCCGTACCAGCGTGACGGCTTGGGGGGCAATTGCGTGGGCGACGACTCGTCCGCGGAGATCCACAACAAGCAGTCCGCCGCTTCTGTTTCGGCCGAGGCAGTATCGCGATCGAGCCCGAGCAGCGCCGCGATCTCCGCGTCGCTAGGCACGGCAAGCAGGCGCGACCGCCAGCCCAGCGCCGATGCGGCGTAGCTCACCGCCGCGATCGCATGGCCGCAGTCGTGCTGGCAGTAACGGAACCCCCGCATGCCGTATTTCCAGGCCTCGCGCCAAGCGATGCTCGCGAGTCCAATCAGAACGCCGCGAAGCTCGATCGGCCCGTCCCATTCCCCGCGGCGCTCGAACGCGTGATCACAACTCACGTAGTGATAGATACCCGCCGCGAGGCCCGTCACTCCACCGGTGACGAGATAGCCTTCCGTAGGATGGAGATTGCCGCTCGAGGGATTGCAGCGCAACGCCCAACGGGTTTCACCATAGGCTTTCCACGCCGAGATGCCTAGCGAGAGCTCAAACAGGGCCGCGATGGAATCGAGATCAAACTCACGCGGCGCAGCCAGTTGCCCGCTGCGTAATGCGCTGAAGCGCGTTTCAAGATTGTCCGCAACAAGCGGCAGTTCGATGCGCGCGGTACCTTCATAACGGCGGAACGGATTCGGCTGATTGGCCCAGTCAAGCTGCCCCGGCCCCGGCGCATAGCGATTCAGTCGATGCTTACTGCGTTCGTGGTAATCGGAGAGCGTGTAGTCGCGCATGGACAAGGCTGCAAAGTCGATTTCTAATATGCTGCACATGAAGGCGTTACGCCATTGGTCTCTGGTGCCGCTGTTGGCATATAAGCATGAGTATTCAAAGGGTTGTAGCTCGGCATACTGAGGGTTCGAATTCTGCTCTCTCCGCCACGTGTAAGTGCTTGATTACGAAGTGTTTTTAAGCATCTTCTTCAAGCCTAAATAATCCCGAACTTTCCGCCAGTTGCAGCGCGCATGCAATTGCACGCGATCAACAGAGACACAAGAACTGCGAGGAACGCGCGCTTAATTTTGCAATCGTCTCTTACGCGATATTTTTTGGTACCACAACGATCGAGGCGCTCGAGCGGTTGAGTCTGCGCAAATGCGAGCGCGTTGCAGCGCATGAATGCGCGCGCTTCATAAGAGACCAGCGAGAGACCACAGAAAGTTTTTGCGCTCAGAGCGCTTGGCGCCCAGGCGATTTCGAAGGCGCGCGACCGTTCCGTCGCCGAGTAGAGAAGCGGTCTCTCGGTCCCACGTCGGAATAAATAATGCTGAATTTCAAAGGGTTGCAGTCGGGATACTGAGGGTTCGAATTCTGCTCTCTCCGCCACATATAAGTACTTTAGTATCAAGAGTTTTTAGCCAGTCGCTTCCAGTCCAAAGAAACCCGATCTTTCCGCAGCCTGCAGCATCCGCGCAGTTGCGCGCCCACTGCAGAGACGCAACAAGTGCGGCAATTGCGCGCTCGTTCGCGCGATCGTCTCCTACGCGAGTTTTTTTGGTACGACAACGGCGAAGGTAACCGTATCCTCAAGCTGTTGCGCGCCCAATCGAGCGCGCACATTGCGCTGCGTGATAGCGGTCTGCGCGTTGGAGATTTACCAGAGACGCGGAAGTTCGCTTCGGGTAGTGCGAAGCGCTCAGTCAGGCTCGAGACACGCAGCTAGGCATTCCCGAGCAGCGCTCGCTGTCTATCCCAGTCGATCGGGAGCCGGAACTCGTTCGCGAGGCGCTTCGCACTGAGCCCGATCGGATGGCGATTGCGCAGGATCGCTTTGGTGATGTCGGGCGCGAGGAAACTCAACCTCAGGATCCGGGTGAAGTACGAACCGGTGACCTTCGCCTCCCTGGCCATTTGGCCCATTGTTTTGCCGTCACCGCGTAAGAGCATCCCCTGGAATTGTTGCGCCTGGGCAAGCAACCGGGCGAGGCTGTGATCGGGCTTTCGCCGAGCCTCGCCATCCCCGTTATCAATGATCAGGCGCTTTTCGATCCCGGTGCGGCGTAAGCGCGCCGGAATGCTCCAGTTGATGGTGCGCTCAGAGGGCTCTGCACCCTCTGCGCGCAGGTCATTCCGGACGGCATGTTCTTCGAGTAGGAGACTCGTCTCGGACCGCGGCGTACTGCCAAGCACCGATGCAAGCCGTGCAGGGCGGAACCGGATCTCAAGGGATTGGGGTGTGAGGTCTACCCGCTGGATGAGAGTCATAAGAATATGGCGCTTCTCCGAGGCAGCAAGCTCGGGCCAGCGGCTACCGAGTGCAGCCGCGTGGGGGAGGAGATCTGGGCCTCCCCCGTTTTCCCGGACACTACCCTAAGCTTTTCGTAGCCTTTTCGAACTGATCCGGACTCACCTGTCCGAGGGTCGAATGCCGACGCCGCGGATTGTA
>JBOIFB010000151.1:0-7346 GCA_050741415.1 Burkholderiales bacterium
CTTACCCACAAGCACGTAGCTATACTGCGATTCACAAACCCGGGTCAGTTTCCGATGAAAACCCTGGGTCAGATTTGCGTGGAAATCAACAGCATTAGTAAAGGTTGACGTCAGGAGTCGCTCGTCGTTACTTGCGGCGCTATCCGAACAGCATAGTGCGCGCCAAGCGCGAGGGGAAACTGGGTTTTCAATCTGTGTCGACAACAATAAACGGAATATCGTTTATGTCATGCTGGAATGGACTTCACTACGATCCTTACGCCGATTCCTGCAGTCTACCGAGGGCAAGGAGATGATCAGGGGTTGGCCGACCGAAGAGATATTAGAAGTAGTCGAGCTCTATGATTTGAGCGAAGACATCAATACCGAATAATCAAACCTGAACGACGGCAAGATAGGCTGCATGTTGGGCGTTTATTACCTTGACACCTGAACACGCCGCGCCTGGTCGCCGACGCTACTGAGATTGGTCCGGGCGGAATGACAATCATGATTCGATTCGTCTCTAGGCGAAGACCACGCTGAGCCTGCCGGCGGCTCGGCGCCGGGGAGCAGCCTTCACGACAATTTGTACGTCGCGTCCGAGGCTGGTCAGGCAGTCAATGAGTTTCCTTTCGGAAATACCCCGAAACCGCCCACGAAGAACAGCGGAGATCTTCGGTTGAGTCAAGCCGAGCACCTTCGCCGCCTCGACCTGGGTCAGTCCTTTGCTGCGGACGATTTCCGAGATTTTCCGAACGAGCTTCGCCTTGACCAACATTTCTTCGGCGTCGGAATACCCGAGATCGGCATATACGTTGCCGCTGCCTTGGTGAATCTCGACGCCTTCAAGGACTTTGGATTTACGTTTGCTCATTTTGCAGCTCCTTGGCGCGCATGGCGGCCACTTTCAATCTGTTCCTGATCAACTCCACGTCTGGTTTAGGCGTCGCGATTCCAGACTTGGACTTCTTCTGGAATACGTGCAGCACGAACACCCGCTCCGCATGACGAACCGTGTACACGGCGCGATAGGTATTGCCGCGCCGGTCTTCGACGATTTCCAGCACCGCTGCGGACCCGAAGCCCCTGAGCGGTTTTGCCTGGGCATGCTTCTCGCCAGCCTGCGCCAGGTATAGCGCGAAACCAAACACGTCCACTACCTCGCGCGGCAGCGTCAGAAGGTCTTTCTTCGAGCCTCCGATCCATTCCAGCGCTCTGAGTCGGTCAGGTTGGTCGTCCGTCACTGGTTAATTATACCTAAATGAGGATACTTGGGGTACCTGGATCCGCTTTCCTCGGCCGTGGTGCCGAGCTCCTCCTTCGGCTACGGCTACGACGCGGTGGGCAACCGGCTTAATAAGACCGTGGGCGCGAGCGCCGATACGTACACCTACAGCGCAACGAGCAACCAGATCGCCTCGATCACGCCTGCTACGGGGCTGGCGCGGAGCTTTACGTTCGATGCCAATGGAAGCACCACCAACGACGGCGTGAACCAGTACGCCTACGCCGCCGCGGGGCGCAGGAGCTCGGTCGGGGGGAGTTTTGCGAGGACGGGGCTACCGGACCCGGTGAGTTCGGCCACCTTTGACGCGAACAACGGCGCGAGCGCCTGGAACGGAACGAGCCTGAGCTACGACGCGAACGGCAAGCTGCTTGGCTTCGCGGGCGACACCTACACCTGATACACCTACGAGCCTTACGGCAAGACCACCGCGGACGCGGTCATCATCTGTGGGCTGCAGCGGCTTCATCAATTCGCAAAGGTCGCCAAAATCTCCGCATCGCTTTGGTTAAGGCAATTTAATGATTCGACAATCCGGAAAAGCCGCGAAAGGCATAACGTAGCGCCCTACCAGCTCCCGCGGCACAAGCCACATGATGGTCGGCAACTTCGGGTGTGCGCTTCGCTGCGTGCGCCGGCAGGTCCGAAATTATCGCCGTTGTATCGTTGCGGCGTCGGCGTTCGCGCTGTGCGCCTGCTCTCTCGGACCGCAATATAGGCGACCGGATATCCCAGCGCCGGCGGCGTGGCGGAACGCTCAAGCAAATGCTCGCGTTGCATGGCCTTCGAGCAACTGGTGGCGTGGCTTTGGCTCGCCGCAGCTCGACGCCTTTATCGCCCAGGCGCAGCATGCCAACGACGATATTGCGGCGGCGATCGCGCGCGTGCGCGAAGCCGACGCGCAGGCCCGCATCGCAGGCGCGGCGCTTCTGCCCGCGGTTGCCGCGACGGCCGACATCACGCGCGAGCGCACCCTGGCGGCCAGCAGCGGGGCCCTGAGCACCTACTCGGTCTACTCCCCCCAGGTCAGCGCGACTTATGAGCTCGACTTCTGGGGCAAGAACCGCGCGGCCTTGGGCGCGGCGAAAGCGACCCTCGCCGCGAGCCGCTACGACCGTGCGACGGTCGAGCTGACGGTGATGACCGGCGTGGCCAGCACTTATTTTCTGTCGCTCGAACTGCGCGAGCGCCTGAGCATCGCCCAGAGCAATCTCGCCAGCGCGGCGGCGATTCTAAAGGGGCTCAGACTCCAACAGGCGGCGGGAACAGCGAACGCCCTGGACGTGGCGCAGCAGGAAACAACGGCGGCCACGCTCAACGCGGCGATCCCGCCGCTCGAACAACAGCTGCGCCAGTCCGTGGATGCTCTGGCGATCCTGCTCGGCAAAACGCCTGAGGCGGTCGACCTCGCGAGCGGCACCCTGGCCGGATTGTGGCAGCCCGGGGTTCAGCCGGGACTGCCGTCGGAGCTCCTCGCCCGGCGTCCGGATGTGGCCGAAGCGGAGGCCCAGCTTATCGCCGCCAATGCCAATATCGCCCAAGCACGGGCCGCGTTTTTTCCGCGTATCGAGCTGACCGCCAGCACGGGGTTTGCTAGCACGGCACTGTCCCACGCGCTCGACCCGGCCAATTCGATCTTCAGCCTTGCCGCCGGCCTGGCGCAGCCGATTTTCGAAGGCGGCGCGCTCGAGGGTCAATCCGCCTATGCAAAGGCGCGCTATGCGGAACTGCTGGCCGATTACCACAAGAGCGTGATTTCCGCGTTCGCCAATGTCGAAGACGCGCTGGTCGCGCTGCAAAAGACGGGCGATCAGGTTCAGCGCCAGCAACAGGCCGTTGCGACGGCGCGCCGGGCCTACGAGATCGCCCAGGCGCAGCTGCACGCGGGGACCATCAATGTTCTGACGCTGCTCAATACCGAAGGCGCCCTGTTTACTGCCGAGGATGCGATGGCCCAGGTCAAGTTCTCGCACTTGCAGGCACTGATCGGCCTGTACAAAGCGCTGGGCGGCGGCTGGCGAAACACTCCGGAGGCATGATGGCGAAGGTTCGGAAAGCATCACTTCCCCCGATCCGCATCCGCGGGCGTCGCGTCGTCTTGATCGGTGCCGCCCTGCTGCTATGCGCGGGCTTTTACTGGCAGCGGCGGATGCTGGCGCCGAGCGCGGCCGCCAGCCCGCCGAAGACCCAACCGGCCATACCGGTCGAGACCGCGCGGGCGAAACGCGCGGACGTTCCGGTCTATCTGGAAGGATTGGGAACGGTGCAAGCGTTCTATACCGTCAAGGTGACGCCGCGAGTCGATGGGCAACTGCAGAAGATCGGATTCGTCGAGGGCCAGACCGTCCGCAAGGGAGCTTTTCTCGCCCAGATCGACCCTCGCCTCTATCGAGCGGCCTTGGAACAGGCAATTGCCGTCAAAGACAAGGACGCCAAACAGCTGCTCAATGCCGAGCGCGATCTCGATCGGTACAAAATGCTCGCACCGCACGATCTCGTCAGCCGGCAGACGCTGGATACGCAGCGCGCGCTGGTTGCCCAGACCAAGGCGCAGTTGGAAGCCGACGGGGCAGCGATCGACAGCGCGAGAACCCAGCTCGATTACACCACCATCACTTCGCCGATTCGCGGCCGTAGCGGGATCCGCCAGATCGATCCGGGCAACGTCGTGCACGCTTCCGACAGCACCGGCATCGTCGTGATCACTCAGATGCAACCCATTTCGGTCATCTTCGCGCTGCCGGAAGACGATCTGGGCGCCGTCCGCGCAGCCATGGCGAAGGGCGCGGTTACCGTCGTCGCGCTTCCCCGCGACGGTCCAACGCAACTGGATCGCGGCACGATCGCGCTGATCGATAACGAGATCGATCAGGCGACGGGAACGATCCGTCTGAAGGCGACCTTCCCCAATTCGCATGGCATGCTTTGGCCCGGAGAGTTCGTCAACATGCGCACGCTGCTCGAGACCGAGCGCAATGCGCTGACGATCCCGTCCGACGCAGTTCAGCGGGGGCCCGACGGAGTATTTACCTACGTCGTCCGGCCGGACTCCACCGTCGCGCAGCAGGCGATCACGATCGGCGAACAGAACGGAACGTCGGTCGTGGTGAAGAGCGGGCTCCCGGACGGGGCGCTCGTCGTCACCAGCAATCAATATCGCTTGCAGCCCGATGCCCGCGTGCGCGCGGTCGCCGCCGCGGCGCAAGCGTCCCCCGCGGCAGGCCGCACCGGCTCCCGATGAATATTTCCCTGCCGTTCATCAACCGGCCGGTCGCGACGTCGCTGTTGATGGCGGGCATCCTTCTGGTCGGGATGGTCGCGTATCCGCTGCTGCCGGTGGCGCCGTTGCCGGAGGTCGATTTCCCGACGATCCTGGTGAGCGCCCAGCTGCCGGGCGGCAGCCCGGCGACAATGGCCTCTTCGGTGGCGCAGCCGCTGGAGTACCGGTTCTCGCAAATTCCCGGCGTGTCGCAGATGACCTCGTCGAGCGTGCTCGGATCGACGCAGATCACGCTCCAATTCGAGCTCGATCGCAATATCGACGCGGCCGCCCAGGACGTGCAGTCGGCGATCGACGCGGCGGCCGGGCAACTGCCGAAGAATCTGCCCGCGCCGCCTTCCTATCGCAAGGTGAATCCGGCCGATTTCTCCATCTTGATCCTGGCGGTGCATTCCGACGCCCTGCCGCTGACGACTACGGACAACTACGCGGAAAACGTGATTGCGCAACAGATCTCCGTGATTCCGGGGGTCGGCCAGGTGGACATCGGCGGACAGCAGAAACCGGCGGTGCGCGTGCAGATCGATCCCGCCAAACTCGCCGCGCTGGGTATTCAGCTCGAAGATGTGGCCAATGTCATCACGACCGCGTCGGTCGATGCGCCCAAGGGATCGATCAACGGCGTTGCGCACAGCTTCGCGATCTACGACAACGATCAGCTGCTCAGCGCGGCGCCGTGGAACAACGTCGTCGTCGCGTACAAGAACGGCGCGCCGGTCAGGATCCGCGATATCGGCGTGGCGGTCGCAGGACCCGAAAACACGCAGATGGCGGCGTGGCAAAACGGCCGGCCCGGCATCCTGCTCCTGGTCAAGAAGGAGCCCGGCGCCAACATCATCGGTACCGTGGATCGGATCAAGGCCGCGCTGCCGCATATCCTGGCGGCGGTGCCGCCGTCGATCAAGGTTGAAACCGCGATCGATCGCACCACGACGATCACGGCCTCCGTGCGGGACGTGGAAATCACCCTGATGCTGACGATCGCACTGGTCGTGATGGTGATCTTCCTGTTCCTGCGCAGCGCATCGGCAACCCTGATCCCGGGGATTACCGTGCCGTTGTCCTTGTTCGGCACCGCAGCGCTGATGTACTTCTTCGGCTACAGCCTCGACAATCTCTCCCTCATGGCATTGACGATCGCGGTCGGTTTCGTGGTCGACGATGCCATCGTGATGCTGGAAAACATCTATCGGCATATCGAAGCCGGGCTCTCGCCGATGCAGGCCGCGATCAAGGGCGCCGGCGAGATCGGCTTCACCATCCTGTCGATCAGCATTTCGCTGGTCGCGGTGTTCATCCCGCTGCTGCTGATGGGAGGCATCGTCGGGCGCCTGTTCCGCGAATTCGCCATCGTCGTGACCATGACGATCGCGGTTTCCCTGTTCGTCTCGCTCACGCTCTCGCCGATGATGTGCTCATTGTTCCTGCGCGACGAGAAACGTGCGCGGCACGGCCGCCTTTACCTCGCCATCGAAGGCGCGTTCGAGAAGATACTGGCGCTCTATGCGCGGGGACTCGACGTCGTATTGCGTCACCAGGGCCTCACGCTCGCGGTCTTCTTCGGCACCGTGCTTGCCAGCGTCTTCCTTTACGTGGCGGCGCCGAAGGGGTTCTTCCCGCAGCAGGACACCGGAATCATCAAGGGCCTCTCGGACGCGGCGCAGGACGTTTCCTTCAGCGAAATGGAGCGCCTGCAGCACAAGCTTGCGGACGTCGTGACCAGCGATCCGGCCGTGGCGAGCTATGCGACGTTTATCGGAGGTTCTCGGCCGCTGAACAACGGCTTTGTCATCATCGGCCTGAAACCCCGCGCTGAACGCAAAGCGAGCGCCGACCAGATCATCCGGCGCCTGCGGCGGCGGCTGGCGCAGGTGCAGGGCGCGACCCTGTACCTGCAATCCGCCCAGGATGTCAATGTCGGAGGGCGAACCGCGCGCACGGAGTATCAATACACGCTCGAGGACGTCGATCTCGACGAATTGAACGAATGGGCGCCGAAGGTATTGGCCAGGCTGAAAGCACTCCCTCAACTGCAGGACGTAGCCTCGGACCAGCAGAACGGGAGCACCATGCTGTCGATGTCGATCGACCGCGAGCGGGCGGCGCGCTTCGGGATACAGCCGGCGCTCATCGATCAGACCCTTGACGACGCGTTCGGCGAACGCCAGGTCGCGCAATATTTTACCCAGCTCGCCACCTATCACGTCATATTGGAGGTCACGCCCAAGCTGCAGGCCGACCCGAATACGCTCAACCGGCTTTATCTCAAGTCACCGATCAGCGGCCAAATGGTGCCGCTGTCGACCTTTGTCAAGTTCGATACCGGGCACGTCGGCTATCTTTCGATCAACCATCAGGGACAGTATCCGGCGGTCACGCTTTCTTTCAATCTGGCGCCCGGAGTCGCGCTCGGCCAGGCCGTGGACGCGATTGCCAATGCGACGTCGGACATCCACATGCCGTCCTCGATGAGCGGCAGCTTTCAGGGGACTGCGCAGGCGTTCAAGGCATCGCTTCAAACCGAGCCTTATCTGATCCTCGCCGCGCTAGTCGTCGTCTACATCGTTCTCGGCATGCTCTACGAAAGCTACATCCACCCCCTGACGATCCTGTCGACGCTGCCGTCGGCCGGGGTCGGCGCGCTGCTGATGCTGAGGGCCTTTCACTTCGAGCTGAGCGTCATCGCCTTGATCGGCATCATCCTGCTGATCGGCATCGTCAAGAAAAACGGCATCATGATGGTGGATTTCGCGCTGCAGGCGGAACGCGAGCAGCATTTGTCGCCGGAGCAATCGATTC
>JBOIFB010000152.1:0-7305 GCA_050741415.1 Burkholderiales bacterium
CTCGGGCGTCTCGCGGAAGAAGTACTTGAACGCGTCCAGCGGACGGGTCGAGCCGAGCCAGGTAAACTTGTTGGGCCGCAGGTCGACGCCCGGGCGGAAATGTTCCTTATGCGTCTCGCGCATGCGCGAATTGATGCCGTCGGCCGCCACGATCAGGTCCGCGTCTGGAAATTCCGCGACTCCGTTGACCTCGCGCTGGAATTCGAACCTCACCCCGAGCTCGCGGCAGCGCTGCTGCAGGATCGCGAGCAGCGCGACGCGCGAGCAGCCGCAGAACCCGTTTCCGCCGGAGCGCATGACGCGCCCCTTGTAGACCACGTCCACGTCGCCCCAGTAGGCGAAGCGGCGCCGGATGGCCTCGTAGCTCGGACCGTCGTAGGCCTTGAACGAGTCGAGCGTCTGGTCGGAGAACACGACGCCGAAGCCGAAGGTATCGTCCGCACGGTTGCGCTCGTAGAGCGCGATGTCCCACGCCGGCCAGGCCTTCTTCGCCAGCAGGGCAAAGTACAGCCCCCCCGGTCCGCCGCCGATGATGCTGACTTTCATTTACGCCCCCTCAGTCGGGCACCACTGCGGTGGCCTCGATCTCGAGCCGCGCCCGATCTTCGACCAGCCCGCTCACCTGGACCACCGTCATGGCCGGATAGTGCCTGCCGATCAGCTCGCGGTACGCCGCGCCGACTTCGTTCAGCGCAGCCAGGTATTCCTGCTTGTCGATCACGTACCAGGTCAGCCGCACCAGGTGCTCGGGCTTGCCGCCCGCTTCGGCGAGCACCGCGAGCAGGTTCGCGAGCGCCTGGCGGAACTGGCCCCCGAATCCCGCCTCGTGCCAGCTGCCGTCGCCGCTCCAGCCGACCTGGCCCGCGATGAACACCAGCTTGCCGCCGCGCACGGCGATGCCGTTGGAGTAACCCTTGGGCCGGGCCCAGCCCGGCGGCTGCAGAACTTGCATCATGTCTGGGGCCTCAGCTTGAAGCGTTGCAGTTTTCCCGTCTCGGTGCGCGGCAGCGCGTCCGGAAACTCGATCGCACGCGGGTATTTGTACGGCGCAATCGATTTCTTCACGTGTTCCTGCAGTTCGGCGATCATCGCGGCCGTCCTCTGATATCCCGGCTTGAGCACCACGAAGGCCTTGACGATGGTTCCGCGCGCCTCGTCGGGCCAGCCGACCACGCCGCATTCGGCCACCGCCGCGTGCGCGAGCAGCGCGCTCTCGACCTCGGGGCCGGCGATGTTGTAGCCCGCGGAGACGATCATGTCGTCGGTGCGCGCCTGGTAGTAGAAGTAGCCGTCCTGGTCCATCTTGTAGGCATCGCCGGTGAGGTTCCAGCCGTCACGAACGTAATCCTTCTGGCGCGCATCGGCCAGGTAGCGGCAGCCGGTCGGCCCTTTGACCGCAAGGCGCCCCACCGTCCCCGGCGGGCAGGGCTTGCCGTCGTCGTCGAGCACCGTCGCCCGGTAGCCGGGAATCGCATACCCGGTGGCGCCGCGCCGAACTCGCCGCGGAGTGTGCGAGATGAAGATGTGCGCCATCTCGGTCGAACCGATGCCGTCGATGATCTCGATCCCGGTCGCCTGCTTGAACAGCTGGCGCGTCGCATCGGGCAGCGCCTCGCCGGCCGAGACGCACTTCTTCAGGCTCCCGAGATCGTAGTTATGCGCGATGCCCGCCATGGCGCGGAACATCGTCGGCGCGGTGAAGCACACCGTGGCGCGGAAGCTCTGGATCGTCTCGAGCAGGCTGTCGGGCGCGAGGCGCTCGACCAGCACGGTCGAGGCGCCCAGCCGCAGCGGAAAGCACAGCATGCCGCCCAGGCCGAAGGTGAACGCGATCGGCGGCGTGCCGCAGAACACGTCGTTCGCACCCGCCTCGAGGCAGGAGCGCGGGAAGCAGTCGCACATCGCGATCACGTCGCGCTGAAAGTGCATCGTGCCCTTCGGCTTGCCGGTGGTGCCGGAGGTGAAGGCGATCAGCGCCACGTCGCCGGCCGCCGTGTCCACGTTGCGAAACGCCGCCGGCTGGCGCGCCGCGAGCGCGTCGAGCGAATCGGGCGCGTCGTCGTACCAGTACTTGATCTGCTTCAGCGTAGGGCAGCCCGGGCGCGCCGCCTCGAGCTCCTGCGCCAGGCGCCGGTCGCACAGCGCGTGCGTGACCCGGGCCTTAACGACGATCTCGGTCAGCTCCTTGGCGCGCAGCAGCGGCATCGTGGCCACCGCGATGCCGCCGGCCTTGATCACCGCGAACCAGCAGGCGGCCATCAGCGGGTTGTTCGGCCCGCGCAGCAGCACCCGGTTGCCGGGCACGAGGCCCATCTCGCTCACCAGCACGTTGGCCAGCCGATTCGCCTGCGCCAGCAACTGGGCATAGGTGCACGTGCCGTCCGGCGCGCGGATCGCGACTCGCGCGCCGTGGCCGCGCGCCAGTGCCGCGTCGAGCAGCTCGGCCGCGCAATTCATGCGCGCCGGATAGTTGAGCTGCGGCAGCTCGAACAGGAATTCCGGCCATTGCCCGTGCGGCGGAAGATTGTCGCGCGCGAAGCGGTCCCTGTGTGCCGTGTAGCTCATTGGAGCAGCTCCCGGGCGATGATCAGCTGCTGCACCTCGGTGGCGCCCTCGTAGATGCGCAGCGCGCGCACCTCGCGGTACAGGAGCTCGACCGGATGGCCGCGCGTCACCCCGAGGCCGCCGCAGATCTGCACCGCCTGGTCGACCACCCGCTGCGCGGCTTCGGTGGCGAACATCTTGGCCATCGCCGCTTCGCGCGTGATGCGCCTGGCGCGCACGTCGCGCACCCAGGCCGCGCGATAGGTAAGCAGCGCCGCGGCCTCTATTTCGGTCGCCATGTCGGCCAGCTTGGCCTGGGTGAGCTGGAACTGCGCCAGCGTCTGGCCGAAAATCCTGCGCTCACGGGCGCGCGCGAGCGCCTCGTCCAGGGCGCGGCGGGCGAATCCGAGCGCCGCTGCGGCCACCGTGGTGCGGAATACGTCGAGATTGCGCATCGCGAGCTTGAATCCCTCGCCCTCCGCTCCGACAAGAGCGTCGGCGGGAACACGGCAGCCCGTCAGGCGCACGGTGGCCATCGGGTGCGGCGCCACGATGTCGATGCGCTCGCTCGCGTCGAGGCCCGGCGCGTCGGCATCGACCACGAAGGCCGAGATGCCGCGCGTGCCGCCCGCCGCGTCGGTCCGGGCGAACACCAGGTAGAAATCCGCGATGCCGCCGTTGGAGATCCAGGTCTTGCTGCCGTCGAGCACCCAGTCCGTGCCGTCGCGGCGCGCGCGGGTCGACAGCGCGCCGACATCGGAGCCGGCGTCGGGCTCGGACAGGGCGAAGGCGGCGATCGCCTGTCCGGCCGCCACCCGCGCCAGGTAGCGCTCGCGCTGTGCAGCGCTGCCGGCGAGCGCGATCGGCCCGCTGCCCAGGCCCTGCATGACGAAGGCGAAATCCGCCAGCCCGGCGTAGTAGGCGAGCACCTCGCGCAGCAGCGCGATCGAGCGCACGTCGAAATGGTCGTCGCCGGGCGCGCAGTAGCGCAGAAACCCTGCGTCGCCGAGCTCGCGCACCAGCCGCCGGCAGACCGCATCGGCGTCGAGATCATGCGCGTGAGCGAGGTGGTGCGCGGCCCATCCTTCGGCCTCGCGCGCGAGCGCCGCGTGGCGCTGCTCGAGGAACGGCCAGTCGTAGTGCGCGAAGCGGTCCATCTGTCCGCGCCGGGTCTAGGCCTTGCGCAGGAAGTCGAAATCGCAACCGTGCTCGGCCTGCAGCACGTGGTCCATGTACAGCTTAGCGTAGCCGCGCGCGGGCGGTACCGCCGGCGCGCGCCACGCCGCACGGCGGCGCGCGAGCTCGTCCTCGGCCACCAGCAGGTCGATACGGCGCTTCTTCACCGAGAGCCGGATCCGGTCGCCGTCGCGCACCAGCGCGAGCGGCCCGCCGACCGCGGCCTCGGGCGAGACGTGCAGCACGATCGTGCCGTAGGCGGTGCCGCTCATGCGTGCGTCCGAGATCCTGACCATGTCCTTCACCCCGGCGCGCGCGAGCTTGGTGGGAATCGGCAGGTAGCCCGCCTCGGGCATCGCGTAGCCGCTCTTGGGGCCCGCGTTCTGCAGCACGAGGAAATCGTCCGCGGTCACGTCGAGGTCCGGCGCGTCGATGCGCGCGGCGAGGTCGTCCAGCGAGCTGAACACCACTGCGCGACCCTCCTTCTCGAACAGCTTCGGCTCGGCCGCCGAGCGCTTCAGGATCGCGCCGTTCGGCGCCAGCGAGCCGAACAGCGCCACCAGGCCGCCCTCCTGCGCCAGCGGCTCGGCGAAAGTCCTGACCACCGCGCGGTCGACCCAAAGGGCGCCTGCCTGCTCTTCGCGCTCGAGCCGCTCGCCGAGCGTCTCGCCCGCCACCGTCATGCAATCGAGGTTGAGCAGCGGCTTGAGCTCGCGCAGCACCGCGCCCAGCCCGCCGGCGAAATGCAGGTCCGACATGTAATGCTGCCCGGTGGGCTTGAGATCGACCAGCACCGGGGTGCTGTCGGACAGCGCGTTCAGCTCTTTCAGGTCGATCTTGACCCCGACCCGGCCCGCGATCGCGCTCAGGTGCACGATCGCGTTGGTCGAGCCGCCGATCGCGAGCAGCACGCGCAGCGCGTTATGGATCGATTTTTCGGTGATCACCTGCGAAGGCAGAATGGGCTGTTGCGCCAGCTCGACCGCGCGCCGGCCGCTCGCCTCGGCCGCGCGCAGCCGGTCGGCGTGCACCGCAGGGATCGCGGCGGTTCCGGGCAGCGCCATGCCGAGCGCCTCGGCCAGCGCGGCCATGGTCGAAGCGGTGCCCATCACCGCGCAGGTGCCGGCGGTGGTAGCGAGGTTGCCCTCGACCTCCTCGATGCCGCGCGCGTCGACCGTGCCCGCGCGGTGCATGGCCCAGAAGCGGCGGCAGTCGGTGCAGGCCCCCAGGCGCTCGCCGCGGAACGAGGTCGGCATCATCGGCCCGGCGAGCAGCTGCACCGCCGGGCGGTCGGCCGAAGCCGCGCCCATCAGCTGCGCCGGCACCGTCTTGTCGCAGCCCCCCACCAGCACCACCGCGTCCATCGGCTGCGCGCGCACCATCTCCTCGGTGTCCATCGCCATCAGGTTGCGGAACATCATCGAGGTGGGCGACAGGAACACCTCGCCCAGCGACACGGTGGGAAAATCGAGCGGCAGCCCGCCGGCGGCGAGCACGCCGCGCTTGACCGCCTCGATCAGCTCGGGAAAGTGGCGGTGGCAATTGTTGTAGCCGCTGCTCGAGTCCGCGATTCCGATCGTCGGCCGCGCAAGCATCTCGCTCGAGTAGCCCATGCTCTTGGCGAACGAGCGCCGCAGGTAGAGCGAAAAGCCCGCGTCGCCATAGTTGGTCAGACCGCGCCCGAGGCCCTTCGGCTTCTCTTTGTCCATACGCCGATTCTAGCTTCGCCTAGCCCCAGATCGCGCGCGCGGCGTCGACGCACAGCCTAAGTTTCGCGCGCTCGTCGGCCTCGGTCACCGGGTTGCCGCCCATGGTGCTGGCAAAGCCGCATTGCGGGCTGAGCGCGAGGCGCGCCGCATCGACGTACTTCGCCGCCTCGTCGGCCCTGCGCTTGAGCAGATCCAGGCTTTCGAGCTGCGGCGTTTTCGAGCTCACCATGCCCAGCACCACCCCCTTGTCCCGGGGCACGAAGCGCAGCGGCGCGAAGTCGCCCGCGCGCGGGGTGTCGAACTCGAGCAGGAAATGGTTGACCTGCGCGCCGCCGAACAGCTTTTCCGCGATCGAGTCGTAGCCGCCCTCGGCGAGATACTTGCCCTTGTAATTGCCGCGGCACATGTGCACCCCGATCACCATCCCGGCGGGGCGGTGGCGGGCCGCCTCGTTGATCGCCCCAACGTAGAGCTCCACCAGCCGCTCCGGGTTCTCGCCCTCGGCTTCGACTTTCGCGCGCGCCGCGGGGTCGCAAAGCATGGCGAGGGCGACCTCGTCGAGCTGCACATAGCGCGCCCCGGCCGCCGCCAGATCGGCGATTTCCTGCTGGTACACGCCTCCGAGATCGGCGAAGAACTGTTCGGGCTCGGCATACAGTCCTGGTCCCGCATAGTGGGCGCCGCGCCAGAAGTGCATGGTCGAAGGCGCGGGCATGGTGATCTTGGGCGTCGCGCGCGCAATGCCGGCAACGAAACGGAGCTCGTCCAGCGCGATCGGCTCGCCGCGGCGCACGCGCGCGGCCACGTGCGGCGCGGTGAAATCGGCCTCGTGGCCATGCTCGTCGTGGAACTTGAAGCGCGCCTGCCTGACCTCCAGTCCCTGCGTCCGCTCGACGAAGCGCGCCCAGTACGAAGTGCGGCGGAACTCGCCGTCGGTCGCGACCTGGAGGCCGCAATCCTCTTGCAGCTGCACGACCTCCCGGATCGCCTGGTCCTGGATTGCGCGAAACCCGGCCTCCGGCAGCCTGCCTTCGGCATGCTCGCGGAACGCCTGGCGCAGCTTGGGCGGACGCAGCAGGCTGCCGATGTGATCGGCGCGAAAGGGCGGCCGTCCGTTGGCCTGGATCGAAGCGTTCATGGTCGCGGTATTCTATGGCGCTTCGACGGAGGAGCGCCATGGCCACTATGGATCGCAAGCATGCCACCCGGGCGAAATGGCTCGAAACGCTCGAGAAGCATCGACGCGACTTCGAGCAGCCGGGATCGGCCGAGTACTGGTCGCCGTCGCTCGATTGCGCTTCGCGCGACGAACTGCGCGCGCTGCAGGACGAAAAGCTCTCGGTGCTGACGCCCTTCCTGTACGAGAACTCGGCCTTCTACCGGCGCCGTTTCGACAAGCTCGGACTCGCTCCGACCGATATCGGAACGGTGGACGACCTGCTGAAGTGGCCGCCGGTGGACAAGAAGGAGATGGCCGAAGACCTGATGGCGAATCCGCCCTGGGGCACTTACACCACCCACGACGACGAGCTCTGGGACCTGCGCGGCTGGACCCTGTTCCCGACTTCGGGCACCACCGGCCTGCCGCGCATCTTCCGCTACTCGCAGTTCGACCTCAAGCAATGGCAGTGGGCCAACGCGCGCGCGCTGTGGTCGCTCGGCGCTCGGCGCGGCGAGAAGGTCTTCCTGGTGGTCGGCTTCGGCCCGCACGTGTGGGCCTGGGGCGTGCTGCACGCGCTCGCGCACATGGGCGTGCCGTGCATTCCGGGCGGCGGGCTCACGGCGGAGCTTCGCTGCAACATCATCCTGCGCTACAAGCCGACCATCCTCGCCACCCTGCCCTCGCAGCTGCTGCGCCTGGGCCGCACCCTGCAGC
>JBOIFB010000153.1:0-7219 GCA_050741415.1 Burkholderiales bacterium
CACCACCGGCAGCGCGAGCTTGCGCTCGTGCTCGTACAGACCCGGCGCGACGAACGCCCACACCTGGTACAGCACGTAGGGCAGCGCGACCAGGAAGGCGACCAGCGCGGTGACTTTCATCGGCACCAGGAACGGCGTCACCACGCCGATCGCGATCATCTTGCTGCCCTCGGGCAGAGCACGCATCAGCGGCTGCGACAGAAAGTCGTAGATCGGCCCCGCGCCGGGCCATACGTACAGCCCGACGAACACCACCAGCACGGCGGCCACCGCGCGCACCAGCCGGCTGCGCAGCTCGATCAGGTGCGAGATGAACGATTCCTGATCGGTCATTGCTGTTTCGCCGGCGCGGCGGGATCGTCCGGCGCGGCGGCCGTTTCGGGCGCAATCGCAGTTTCCGATACGGAAGTTTTGTCCTCAACCGCGTCCGCGACGGTCTTGTTCAGGTCCTGCTCCGTCTTGTTGAGCTCGGTGCGCACCGAGGTCTCGACCTCGGTCGCGGCCTCCTGCATCGAGTCGCGCATCTTGCGCAGCTCGTCGAACTCGATTTCGCGGCTGATGTCGGCCTTGACGTCATTGACGTAGCGCTGCAGCCGCCCGGCCAGATGGCCGATGGTGCGCGCCACGCTGGGCAGGCGCTCGGGCCCGATCACGATCAGCGCGACCACGCCGATCACCATCAGTTCGGTGAATCCGATGTCGAACACGGCGCCTTTGTGGGGTCTGGAGATGAAAAGGGCGCCCGCTGGGCGCCCGTTGCACGTCGGTGCGAGGCGGGAACTCAGGCCTTGGTTTCGGTCTTTTCCCTGACCTCGCCCTCAACCGTCTTGCCCGTGACCTGCGGCGCCGAACCGGGCTCGCCGCTCTTGTCGGCGCTGCCCTCGCGCATGCCTTCCTTGAAGCCGCGCACCGCCCCGCCCAGGTCGGCGCCCATGTTGCGCAGCTTCTTGGTGCCGAAAATCATCATCACGATGACCAGCACGATCAGCCAGTGCCAGATGCTGAATGAACCCATAACTACCTCCTATTTTCTCCGCTGGATCATGGGGCCGAGCGAATCCGGCCCGCCGATCACGTGCATGTGCAGATGATACACCTCCTGATTGCCCACCCGTCCGGTGTTGATGATGGTGCGAAATCCGTCGCTGGCGCCTTCCTTTCGCGCCAGCTCCCCGGCAAGCGCCAGCATCTTGCCGAGCGCGCGGTGCTGCGCCATGCCGGCTTCGTACAGCGACGCCACGTGCTCCTTGGGAATGAGCATGAAGTGAACCGGCGCGAGCGGCCGGATGTCGCGGAACGCAAGCACGTCGTCGTCCTCGTACACCTTGTCCGACGGGATCTCGCCGCGCACGATCTTGCAGAACAGGCAGCTCGGATCGTTCATGGCGGCGCCTGCTTCTTGCCGCGGGAAGCCTTCTCGTCGATTCCCGAGATGCCTTCGCGCCGGTGCAGCTCGGCCAGCACGTCGCCCGGCCCCAGGCCATGCTGCGCGAGCGCGATCATGCAGTGAAACCAAAGATCGGCGGTCTCGCGCACCAGCTGCAGCCGGTCGCCGCCCTTGGCCGCGAGCACCATCTCGGTGGCCTCCTCGCCGATCTTCTTCAGCACCGCGTCATCGCCCTTGGCGGTCAGCCGCGCGACGTAGGATTTATCCGGGTCGCCGCCCTTGTGCTGCTCGATCACGGCCGCGACGCGTTCGAGCGCCTGATACATTCCGGGTTTCATCATTTCTTGCCGTAGATGAGCGAAGGATCCTTTTTCACCGGATCCGTCGTCACCCACCTCCCGTTGTCCAGCTTGCGGAAATAACAGCTCTCGCGCCCGGTGTGGCAGGCGATGCCGCCGGCCTGCTCGACCTTGAGCAGGACCGCGTCGGCGTCGCAGTCCAGGCGCAGCTCGAGCACCTTCTGCACGTGTCCCGACTCCTCGCCCTTGCGCCACAGTTTGGCGCGCGAACGCGACCAGTACACCGCGCGGCCGGTCCTGGCCGTTTCGGCCAGCGCGTCGCGGTTCATCCACGCGAGCGTGAGCACGCGACCGCTCGAGGCGTCCTGCGCGATCGCGGGCACCAGCCCCTGCTCGTTCCAGCACAGCTCGTCGAGCCACTCCACGCTCATAGCCTGACCTCGATCCCGCGCGCCTTCATCAGCGCCTTGCACTCGCCCACGGTGTGCTCACCGAAGTGGAAAATGCTCGCCGCCAGCACCGCGTCGGCGCCGCCTTCGATGACGCCCTCGGCCATGTGCTCCAGCGTTCCCACGCCGCCCGAGGCGATCACCGGCACGCCCACCGCGTCGCACACCGCGCGCGTCAGGCCCAGATCGAAGCCCTCGCGCGTGCCGTCGCGGTCCATGCTGGTGAGCAGGATCTCGCCCGCGCCGGCCTGCTGCATGCGCCGCGCCCACTCGACCGCGTCAATTCCGGTCGCCTTGCGCCCGCCATGGGTATAGACCTCCCAACCGCCGCCGGCGTTCCTTCGCTTGGCGTCGATCGCGACCACGATGCACTGATTGCCGACTTTGTCCGAGGCCTGGCGCACCAGCTCCGGATTCTGCACCGCCGCGGTGTTGATGGAAACCTTGTCGGCGCCCGCGTTGAGCAGCCGCCGCACGTCCTCGACCCTGCGCACCCCGCCGCCGACCGTGAGCGGGATGAACACCCGCTCGGCCACCGCTTCGATCACGTGCACGATGATGTCGCGCCCGTCGGAGCTCGCGGTGATGTCCAGAAAACACAGCTCGTCGGCGCCCTGCTCGTCGTAGCGCGCCGCGATCTCGACCGGGTCGCCGGCGTCGCGCAGGCCGACGAAATTCACCCCCTTCACCACTCTGCCCGCGGTTACGTCGAGGCAGGGGATGACGCGCTTGGCGAGCGGCACTGCGCTACTCCTTGCCCATCGCCTTGTCCGCGGCCGCCTGCGCCTGCTTGAAGTCGAGTTTGCCCTCGTACAGCGCGCGCCCGGCGATCGCGCCGATGATGCCCTCGGGCGCAAGCTCGGTGCATACGGTCTCGACGTCCTTCACGCTGTTCAGTCCGCCCGAGGCGATGACCGGCGTCTTGATCGCCTGCGCGAGCTTGAGCGTGGCCTCGATGTTGATCCCGCCCATCATGCCGTCGCGGCCGATGTCGGTGTAGATGATCGCCTCGACCCCGTACTCCTCGAACTTGCGTGCCAGGTCCAGCACGTCGTGCCCGGTCATCTTCGACCAGCCTTCGACCGCGACCTTGCCGTCCTTGGCGTCGAGGCCCGCGATGATGCGCCCCGGGAACGCGTAGCAGGCATCCGACAGGAAGCCGGGGTTTTTCACCGCAGCGGTCCCGACCACCACGAACTGCACGCCGGCGTCGATATAGCTCTCGATCGTGTCGAGGTCGCGGATGCCGCCTCCGATTTCGATCGGCACCTGCTCGCCTACCGCCTTGATGATCGCGCGGATCACCTTTTCGTTCTTCGGTCTGCCCGCCACCGCGCCGTTCAGGTCGACGATGTGCAGGCGCCGCGCGCCCTGGCCGGCCCAGTGGCGCGCCATGGCGACCGGATCCTCGGAAAACACCGTCGCGGTACTCATGTCGCCTTGCTTCAGGCGCACGCAGCGCCCGTCCTTGAGGTCGATCGCGGGGATGATCAGCATGTCTCTGTCGGGGGGCGGCACGGCGTCGTGACGCCTGGGCGCGCGAGGGGCGCTGAAAAAATCAGGGTTGCCAGTAAACGAAGTTGCGCAGGAGCTGCAATCCGGCCGCTTGGCTCTTTTCCGGGTGGAACTGTACGGCAAAGATATTATCGCGCGCAACCGCGCTGGTAAAGGCCGTGCCGTAGCTCGTGCTCCCGCTGCGCACGGCAGGGTCGGCCTCGTCGGCGTAGTAGCTGTGCACGAAGTAGAAGCGGCTCGAGTCGGCAATGCCCTGCCACAGCGCGTGACCTTGCGCCTGCGCGACCTCGTTCCAGCCCATGTGCGGCACCTTGAGCCGCTCGCCGGTGCGCGCTGCGCGCATGTCCGCCGCAAAGCGGCGCACCGCGCCCGCGAGCACGCCCAGGCCCCGCACGCCCCCCTCGTCGCTCCGATCGAACAGCATCTGCAGGCCGATGCAGATGCCGAGGAAAGGCTTGGCGCGCGACGCCTCGAGCACCGGCTCGACCAACCCGCGCGCGGCGAGCTCGCGCATGCAGTCGGGCATTGCGCCCTGCCCGGGCACGACCACCCGCTCGGCGGCGCGGATCTGCGCCGCGTCCGAGGTCACCCGTACTCCAGCCTTCGGCGCGACGTGCTCGAGCGCCTTGGACACGGAGCGCAGGTTCCCCATGCCGTAATCGACGACCGCGATAGTCAAATTAGAGCGAACCCTTGGTCGAAGGCACAGTCCCGGCCGCGCGTGGATCGGCTTGCGCCGCCATGCGCAGTGCGCGGGCGAAAGCCTTGAACACCGTTTCGCATTGATGGTGCGCGTTGTCGCCGCGCAGATTGTCGGCGTGCAGCGTGACCTGGGCGTGATTGACGAAGCCCTGGAAGAACTCGTGCACCAGGTCGACGTCGAACTCGCCGATCAGGGCACGCGTCCAGGCGACGTGGAACTGCAGTCCGGGCCGTCCGGAAAGGTCGATCACCACGCGCGACAGCGCCTCGTCGAGCGGCACATAGGCGTGGCCGTAGCGCCGGATGCCCGCCTTGTCGCCGATCGCCTTGGCGAAAGCCTGGCCGAGCGTGATGCCGATGTCCTCCACCGTGTGGTGGGCGTCGATGTGCAGGTCGCCCTTGGCGTCGATCTCCAGGTCGAGCATGCCGTGGCGCGCCACCTGGTCGAGCATGTGCTCGAGAAAAGGGATCCCGGTGGCGAGCCTGGCCGCGCCGCTGCCGTCGAGATCGAGCCTGACTCGGATCTGCGTTTCCTTGGTGCTGCGGACGACTTCGGCGGTACGCATGAGATTCTCAGAGTGCTTCGCGCAGTGCGGTCAACAGTATACGGTTTTCGTCCGGCGTGCCGACGGTCACGCGCAGGCAATTCGGCAGCGCCGGTCCGTCCAGGTTCTTCACCAGCACCCCCTGGCGGCGCAGCGCCTCCCAGGTGCGGCCGGCGTCGGCGACCCGGATCATGAAGAAGTTCGCCTGCGACGGGTAGACCGTGACGCCCTTCAGCCGGGCGAGCGCAGCGCCGAGCTCAGCGCGGTCGGCGCGAATGCGCGCGGCCTGCGCTTCGAGCACCTCGATGCGCTCCAGGACATACAGCGCCGCGGCCTGGGTCAGCACGTTGACGTTGTAGGCCTGGCGCACTTTGTTGAACTGCTCGACCCAGCGCGGGTCCGCGGCCAGGTAGCCGAGCCGGATCCCGGCCAGCCCGAGCTTGGACACGGTGCGCATCACCACCAGGTTCGGGAATTCGGTCAGGCGCGGCATGAAGCTTTTCTGCGCGAACACGTGGTAGGCCTCGTCGATCACGACCAGTCCATTGGCCGCGCGCAGGACCGCGACCACCTCGTCCTCGCGGTACAGCGCGCCGGTCGGGTTATTCGGGTAGGCGATGAACACCAGCGCGGGGTCGTGCATTTCCAGCTGCGCGAGGAAAGCCTCGAGGTCGAGCGAGTAGTCGGCGCGCAGCGGCACCTCGACCGCCTTCATGCCGGCCAGCACCGCGTCCATGCCGTACATGACGAAGGTCGGCGCCGGGTACATCATCACCGCCCCGGGGCGCGCGAGGGCGAAGGTCACCATCTGGATCAGGTCGTCCGAGCCGTTGCCGAGCAGCAGCTCGGCGCCCGCGGGCACCTGCATGGCGCGCGCCAGCAGCTCGCGCAGCCTGCGCCCGGAGGGCTCCGGGTAGCGGTTGAGATCGACCGCCGCCAGCACCTGCGCCAGCTCGCGCCGCATCTCGGCCGGCAGCGGGTATGGGTTTTCCATCGCGTCCAGCTTGACCATGTTCCCGGCGTCGGGCACGTGGTAGGCCTTGAGCGCGAGGATCTCCGGCCGGACGAGTTGTTCCGGGGTCACTTGAATCTTGCTTCGGCGGAGCGCGCGTGCGCGATGAGCCCCTCGCCTTCGGCGAGCGTCGCGGCGACGCGCCCGAGGGTCGCGGCGCCCTCGCGCGATACCGAGATCAGGCTCGAGCGCTTCTGGAAGTCGTACACCCCGAGCGGCGAGGAGAAGCGCGCCGTGCCGGCGGTCGGCAGAACGTGGTTCGGCCCGGCGCAGTAGTCGCCCACCGCCTCCGAGCTCCAGCGCCCGAGGAAGATGGCGCCAGCGTTGCGCAGCTTGGGCAGCCAAGCGTCGGGATCCGCGACCGAAAGCTCGAGGTGCTCGGGCGCGATGCGGTTGGCGAGCGCGCAGGCCTCGTCCAGGTCGCGCACCAGCACCAGCGCGCCGCGCGCGCAAAGCGAGGCCTCGATCACGGCGCGCCGCGGCATCTGCGCGATGAGCGCCTCGGCCGAGGCTTGCACCGCATCCAGGTATTCGGCGCTGGGCGAGAGTAGCAGCGCCTGCGCCACCTCGTCGTGCTCGGCCTGCGAGAACAGATCGAGCGCGACCCAGTCCGGCGGGGTCGAGCCGTCGCCGATGATCAGGATCTCGGACGGGCCGGCGATCATGTCGATCCCGACTTGGCCGAACACCAGGCGCTTGGCCGCCGCGACGTAGGCGTTGCCCGGGCCGACGATCTTGTCCACCCGCGGTACGGTCGCGGTGCCGTAGGCAAGCGCAGCGACCGCCTGCGCGCCGCCGAGCGCGAACACGCGGTCGACCCCGGCGAGCGCGGCGGCCGCGAGCACCAGCGCGTTCTTCTCGCCGCCCGGGGTCGGGCTCACCATCACCAGCTCGTCCACGCCGGCGACCTTGGCCGGAATCGCGTTCATCAGCACCGAAGACGGGTAGGCCGCCTTGCCGCCGGGCACGTACAGGCCAACGCGCTCGAGCGGGGTAACGCGCTGGCCGAGCAGCGTGCCGTCGGCCTCGGCGTACTGCCACGACTTGGCGAACTGGTGCTCGTGGAAGCGACGCACGCGCGCCGCGGCCTCGCGCAGCGCCTGCGCGCGCGCCGCGGGCAGAGCGGCCAGCGCCGTCTCGAGCTCCGCGCGCGGGATCTCCAGCGCGGCGACCGACGCCGCCTCGGCGCGGTCGAAGCGGCGCGTGTACTCGAGCAGCGCGGCGTCGCCGCGAACGCGCACCTCGGCCACGATCGCGCGCACGGCCGACTCGACCGCGTCGTCCTGCGCCGCGTCGTAGCGCGTCATCGC
>JBOIFB010000154.1:0-7158 GCA_050741415.1 Burkholderiales bacterium
CAAAGAGCTGATCAAGTACAAGGCCCTGCAGGTGGCGCCGGCCGAACTCGAATCGGTGCTGCTCGGCAACCCGGCGATTGCCGACGCCTGCGTCATCGGCATCGCGCACGAAGAAGCGGGGGAAGTGCCCAAGGCCTTCATCGTGAAAAAAGGCGAGATCAGCGCCGACCAGGTGATGGCCTGGGTCGCCGAACGCGTCGCGCCGTACAAGAAGGTGCGCGCGGTCGAATTCGTGGATCAGCTGCCGAAATCGGCCACCGGCAAGCTGCTGCGCCGCGTGCTGATCGAGCGCGAGCGCGCCGCAAGCGGCAACTCCGCCGACTCGGGTCGGCCTGTATAATCCGCCCTTTTCGCGCCGATCCGATGGAAGCCGAACGCATCAACCAGATCGCCTCGTCGCTCGACGACCTGCGCCAGCGGATCGCCGAGCTGCGGAGGTATCTTTGACTTCGACGGCAAGCAAAAGCGCCTCGAAGACCTGAATCGCGAGCTCGAAGACCCCAAGCTGTGGGATAAGCCGCAGCGCGCCCAGGAGCTCGGCAAGGAGAAGAAATCGCTCGAGGCCGTGGTGCTGACGCTGCAGCGCGTCGAGGTCGGCGTGGCCGACGCAAGGGAGCTTTTTGCGCTCGCGCGCGAGGACGGCGACGAGGCGACCCTGGAGCAGATCGGGCGCGAGGCGGCCAAGCTGGAGAAAGAGGTCGCGCAGGTCGAGTTCCGCCGCATGTTCTCCCACCCGCTGGATGCGGGCAATTGCTTCGTCGACATCCAGGCCGGCTCCGGCGGAACCGAGGCGCAGGACTGGGCCGCGATGCTCGAGCGCATGTACCTGAAGTACTGCGACCGCAAGGGATTCAAGGTGGAAATTCTCGAGCACACCGACGGCGAGGTGGCGGGGATCAAGAGCGCCGCGCTCAAGGTCGTCGGCGACCACGCCTACGGCACTCTGCGCACCGAGATCGGCGTGCACCGGCTGGTGCGAAAGAGCCCGTTCGACTCGAACGCGCGCCGCCACACCTCCTTCGCCAGCGTGTTCGTCTACCCGGAAGTGGACGACTCGATCCAGGTCGAGATCAATCCGGCCGATCTCAAGATCGACACCTACCGTGCCTCCGGCGCCGGCGGCCAGCACGTCAACCGCACCGACAGCGCGGTGCGCATCACGCACCTGCCCACCAACACGGTGGTGCAATGCCAGAACGACCGGTCGCAGCACCGCAACAAGGCTGAGGCGATGGCGATGCTCAAGTCGAAGCTGTTCGAGCTCGAGCTGCGCAAGCGCCAGGCCGAGCGCGACAAGCTCGAGGAAACGAAGTCCGACATCGGCTGGGGACACCAGATCCGGTCCTACGTGCTGGATCAGTCGCGCATCAAGGACCTGCGCACCGGGGTGGAAGTCGGCAACACGCAGGCAGTGCTCGACGGCGACCTCGATCAGTTCATCAGCGCGAGCCTCAAGCAGGGAGTCTGAAGATGACGGAAAAGAACAAGCCCGAGGCGCAGCAGGACGAGAACCAGATCATCTCCGAGCGCCGCGCCAAGCTCGCCAGGCTGCGCGCGGAAGGCGCCGCCTACCCGAACGACTTCACGCGCGAAGACCTGGCCGCGCGCCTGGCCGAGCGCTACGGCGAGCTCCCGGCGCAGGAATTCGAGCAGAAGCAGGTACAGGCTAGAATCGCCGGCCGCCTGATGCTCAAGCGCGTGATGGGCAAGGCGAGCTTCGGGGTGCTGCAGGACCATAGCGGGCGGCTGCAGATCTACGTCTCCGACGACAATACGGGCAAGGACGGCCACGCGGCCTTCAAGCACTACGACATCGGCGATATCGTCGGCGCGAGCGGGTTCCTGTTCAAGACCCGCACCGGCGAGCTGACCCTGCGCGCGCACGAGCTGCGCCTGCTGGCGAAATCCCTGCGCCCGCTGCCGGAGAAGTTCCACGGCCTGACCGATCAAGAGCAGCGCTACCGCCAGCGCTATGTCGACCTGCTGGTGAACGAGCGCTCGCGCTGGGTGTTCGCGGTGCGCTCGAGCGTGGTGCGCGCGATGCGCGAATACATGGCGCGCGAGGACTACCTCGAGGTCGAGACGCCGATGCTGCAGCCGATTCCCGGCGGCGCGGCGGCGCGCCCTTTCCGCACCCACCACAATGCGCTCGACATGGAGCTTTACCTGCGCATCGCGCCGGAGCTGTACCTCAAGCGCCTGGTGGTCGGCGGCATCGAGCGGGTCTACGAGATCAACCGCAACTTCAGGAACGAAGGCATCTCGACCCGCCACAATCCGGAATTCACCATGATGGAGGCGTACTGCGCCTACACCAACCATCGCTACATGATGTCCCTCACCGAAGCGCTGATCCGGCACGTCGCGCAGTCGGCCCTGGGCACGGCCAAGGTCGTCTACCAGGGGCGCGAGATCGATTTCGGCAAGCCGTTCGCGCGCCTGACGATGGCGCAGGCGATCCAGAATCACGCCCCGGAGGCGTGGTCCGCCGCACAGCTGCGCGAGCGCGCGTTCCTGGCGGACAAGCTGCGCGCGCGCGGCATCGCCTTCAGCGACGGGCAGGGCTGGGGTTCGCTGCAGCTGCTGCTGTTCGAGGCGCTGGCGGAGAAGCAGCTGGTCGAGCCGACGTTCGTTCTCGACTTCCCGGCCGAGGTCTCGCCGCTCGCGCGGCGCAAGGACGACGACCCGGCGCTGACCGAGCGCTTCGAGCTGTTCATCGACGCCAAGGAAATCGCGAACGGCTTTTCCGAGTTGAACGACCCCGAAGACCAGGCCGAGCGCTTCCTCGACCAGGCGAAGAAGAAGGACGCGGGAGATCAGGAAGCGATGTACTACGACGCGGACTACATCCGCGCGCTCGAATACGGCCTGGCGCCCACCTCCGGCTGCGGGATCGGCATCGACCGCCTGGTCATGCTCCTGACCGACAGCCCCTCGATCCGCGACGTGATCCTGTTCCCGCAGATGCGCCCGGAAGCCTGACCGGCTAGAGGCGCAGCGCCACCAGGCCGGCAAGCACCGTCGCGGTAGCGCCGGCGCGCCGCAGCGTAAAACGCTCGCCGAGGAACAGAGCGCCGAGCGCGGCGGCGAACACCACCGAGGTTTCCCGCACCGCCGCCACCAGCGCAACCGGCGCACGCGCCATGGCCCATAGCGCGACGCCGTAGGAGCCCAGCGTGAAGGCGCCGCCGATCGCCGCGCGCAACCAGTGGCGGCGCAGGTAGGCCGGAACCTCCCGCCCGCGCTGCGCCATGCCGAGCGCGATCTGCACCACGCTGTTGGCGACGAAGAACCAAAGCGCGTAGCTCACCGCCGCACCCGAGAGACGCACCCCGCGCGCATCGATCAGGGTGTAAGTCGCGATCACCGCCGCGTTGCCGACGGCGAACAGCATCGCCCTTCGTGCGGCCTGCGCGTCGCCGCGCGGGCCGCCGGCGAAGGCGAAAATCCCGGCGCAGATCAGCGCCACCGCCGCCGCCTGAGGCCAGGACAGGACCTCGCCGAACAGCGCGGCGCTCGCCAGCGCGACCAGCACCGGCGCGCCGCCGCGCATCACCGGATAGACGAACGTCAAATCGCCCCAGCGGTAAGCGCCCGCCAGGGCCCAGAAGTACGCCACGTGCACCAGCACCGAAGCCGCGATCCAGGGCCAGGACACAGGCGCCGGCAGCGGCAGCCACGGCACGCAGGCGAGCGCGAGCGCACCGCGGCTGACCGCAAGCGCGACATTCTCCAGCGCCTTGTCCGGGCTCGACTTGAACAGCGCATTCCAGCCCGCATGCAGCAGCGCGGCGCCGAGCACCGCAAGCGTGATCGCGGGCGACATTTCCATCGCGAGCACTCTAGCAGTCCTTGCTGCGTCACGTAGATCTGAGGATTGCCAACCGGTCCGTGCAGGGCTGGACGATGAGAATGCACCTGGTGCAGATCCACGATGGAGGCTCGCGCCTGTGCGACCTGGCGCGGCGGTTTCAACGGCGTGGTTGGGCGGCAAGCCCCACTCATCACAAGTCCTCCGGCTTCAAGCCCGTGCGCTTCGCGAGCCGAGCAAGCATCCGCGGTCCGATCTGTTCCCGATCGTGAAACGCAGACACGACGTCGGGCCTGCTAGGTCGGGAGAGGGTCTTGTGCGAACCAGACTGCCGCTTAGCGACCCGCCGATTCGGTAGAGAGCTGCGAGGACACGATTGGCCTTTGAAAATTGAAGAAATTCTACCCCCGTCGCTGACGTGCCACCCAACGTGCCGTTCAGCGGCGTGCCGCTCGCGGCGCGTCCGCTGCCACGGATGGTTGGGCGTGAATTGCGCTTAGTTCTTCCCGCGCCTCACGGGCGACGACGAATGCTGACCGAAGGAACATGGCGCAGATGAGCGCGCCAACCATAAGATCCGGCCAGGGCGAAGCCGTTACCCATACGGCGCATGCCGCGAGTAACACTAAAAGGTTCGCAACCAAATCGTTTCGCGAACACAGCCAGATCGACCGCATGTTGATGTCCTCGGCACGATGCCGCCAGAGCAACATGAAGCAAACGCCGTTCACGGCGAGCGCCAAAGCACCTACCGCGCCCATAGTCTCGAACGTCGGGAGCTGCGGATGAAGGAACTCGTACACGAGCTGCCCGAGAACGAACACGCCGAATAGACCCATCACGGCCGCCTTTGCCACCGCCGCTCGCGCTTTCCAAACCGGACCCCGGGCTACAACGTAGAGACTGAAGCCGTATACGAGCGCATCGCCCAGCATGTCGAGGGAGTCGGCGAGCAGGGCCATCGACCCAGCGAGCAAGCCAGCTACGAGTTCGACCCCAAACATCACGGCGTTTGCGACCAAGACAAGCCGTAGCGTCGCCGCTTGGCGCTCGCGCAGCCGTTCGACGGCACTGGCCTTGTCGATGCAGCAATCGTCCATCGTCTCGATCACGCCCAACTAGTGTCAGTTGACCTTTTAGTTGCCATTTGTGGTCGGTTTGCAAACCACACAATTTGTAATAGCGGTACGTTTCCTCCCGGTCGATCAGGACGTTACGCCCAGGAATAGCGCGAAGCAATGCCGCCATTGACGCGACTGGACATCACAGATAGCTGTAATGGCTTCAAAGCGGACGTGCAGTGACGACTTTCAGTCCGTCCAAGATCACCCTGCCATGGTGGCGGTGTATGTGTCCGCCATCGACTCTTGACCGCAATTGAGCGTTCGCTCAGAATTGCTGAGCAGCCGCTCAAACCCCTTTCGATCAATGGTCCGAATTCCCACCCGTGCCGAGGCCGCCGTCGGCGGCACCCGCGAGCGCCTGATCGCCGCCACCACGCGCCTGATGTGCGAGCGCGGCCTGGCGCACACGAGCACGCGCGACATCGCGCGCGCGGCCGGGGTCGCCGAGGGCGCGCTGTACCACCACTTCGCCGACAAGGCCGGGCTGCTGCTGGCGGTGATCCAGGCCGGGATGGGCGAGTTCAAGCAGGTGGTCGACAATCTGGCGCTGCAGGTCGGCCAGCGCAGCCTGCGCGCGAACCTGGAGCAGGTGGCGCGCGCCGCGCTCGAGTTCCACCTCAGGGTAGCGCCGATGGTCTGCTCGCTCTACTCCGACCGCGCGCTGCTCTTGCGCGTGCGCCAGATCCTCGAGCGGCAAAAGCTCGGGCCGGGCGAGTCCGGCGCCGCGCTGGCGGCCTACCTGCAAGCCGAGCAGCGCCTGGGCCGCGTCGCCCCCGGCGCGAATGCGCGCGCGGCGGCCGAGCTGCTGCTCGCCGGATGCTTCCAGGCGGCGATGCGCGAGCACTTCAGCTGCCACGCCGCACCCTTGAAGCACGGCGTGCGCGACATGGTGGGCGCGCTCATCGACGGTCTCGCGCCCGCCGCTCTGGTCGAGGCGCACGCGTGAACCCGCGCCCGCTCCGCCTCGGCGCGTTGATCGTGGCCGGCGCCGCGCTGACGGGCTGCATGGTCGGGCCGGACTACCGCCGCCCCGAACCCGCGCAGGGATCGGGCTACGCCGCGGGCCCGTTGCCGGCAAAGACCGCTTCGGCACCGGTCGACGGCGGCGCCGAGCAGCGCTTCGTCTACGGGCGCGACATCCCCGGGCAATGGTGGCGGGTCTATCGCTCGCCCGCCCTGGACCAGCTGATTCGCGCAGCGCTCGCCGACAGCCCCAACCTCGAAGCGGCGCAGGCGGCGCTGCGCGTGTCCGAGGAAAACCTGAGGGCGGCGACCGCGGTGCTCTATCCGACCGTCGACGCCAAGTTGGGCGCCTCGCGGCAGAAGATTTCGGGCGCCTCGCAGGATCAGCCGCAAGCGCAAATTCCAGCCTTCAACCTCTACAACGCTTCGGTGAATGTTTCCTACCAGCTCGACCTGGCCGGCGGCGCGCGGCGCGAGCTCGAATCGCTCGAGGCGCAGATCGACTACCAGCGCTACCAGATCGCGGCGACCTACCTGACGCTGACTTCGAACATCGTGACGAGCGCGGTGAGCGAGGCCTCGCTGCGGGCGCAGATCGGCGCCACGCGCGACATCATCGATGCGCAGCAGCGCTCGCTCGCGGTGGTCGAGAAGCAGCTTGCGCTCGGCGCGGTGTCCAGCGCCGAGGTGCTCGCGCAGCGCGCGCAGCTGGCGCAGACGCGCACCGCGCTGCCGCCGCTGGAAAAGACCCTGGCGCAGACGCGCAACGCGCTCGCGACGCTGGTGGGCAAGACGCCCGCCACCGCGCAGCTGCCGCAGTTCGAGCTCGCCGGACTCGAGCTGCCGCGCGAGCTGCCGGTCAGCCTGCCCTCCGGACTGGTGCGCCAGCGGCCCGACGTCCAGGCCGCCGAGGCGCTGCTGCGCCAGGCAAGCGCCCAAGTCGGGGTCGCGACCGCCGCCGAATATCCCCAGCTCACGCTCAGCGCGTCCTATGGCACGACCGCGACCACGACGGGCGGCCTGTTCGGCGCCAACAGCATGATCTGGAACGCCGGCGCCGGGCTGCTGCAGCCGATCTTCCACGGCGGGGCGCTCAAGGCGCAGCAGCGCGCCGCGGTCGCCGCCTACGACCGCGCGCTGGCGCAGTACCGCCAGACCGTGCTGGGCGCGTTCCAGAACGTGGCCGACGCTCTGCGCGCGCTCGAGGGCGACGCGCAGGCGCTCAAGGCTCAGGCCGAGGCCGAGGCCGCCGCGCGCGCG
>JBOIFB010000155.1:0-7135 GCA_050741415.1 Burkholderiales bacterium
CCCAGGCCCTGGTCGAACACGATCTCGGCCGGCACGCGCGAGTCCGAGCAGCCCAGGATGATGGCAAACGGCTCCTGGCCGTCAGCCAGTTCGATCGGCCGCGCGCCGCCCGCGCCGCGCCGGTCCGCGACGAAGCGCCGGTTGCCCTGGCGCAGCCGCTCGAGCGCCTCGTGTGCCGCGATCATCCCGGCCCGCTAGAGGATCGCGCTGTGCGCGACCACGATGATCACCGGAATGAGCAGCTCGGGAATCAGATAGCCGAGCCAGACCCCGGCGGGCTTGGGCAGGCCGACCTTCGACATCGACACCAGCCGGCCGCAGCCCGCGAGGAACGCGCCCAGGGCGATCAGGTAGACCAGAAATCCCTGTTGGCGAATCGTGATCGCAGCCCACAGACTGATCACGCCGGTGGAGAAATACACTCCGGCCATGAAGCGGTGCACGTTGTCCAGCCGCGCGGAGGTGTCGGGCTGGCCGAGGTAGAACTGCAGCGCGCCGCCGATCATGGCGATCGCCGCGACGATGAACAGGCAGATCTGGACGACGACCTGATCGGCGGAAAGCGGCAATTCGGCTGGCATGGCTGTCCTATAGGTGGTGATGGCAGGCTGCGCGGCGCGCTCCCACCGCTACTATATGTCCGAAAGGCTCCGTTCGAATAACCCCCTGATGCTTGGCTGCTTGCGCTGCGCATTCCCGCCGTGATGCGAAGGCTCGCATCGGAAACGCCGTGCCACAGAGCCCCGGCGCAACGGCACATACTCACTTCATCAGTTCATGCCTCCCAAAGCGTTGGCTACCGCATCGATCGTTTCCTCGGGCATGGCTTTGAGTTCCGTTTGCGGCTTCCCGGCCGGATGATGCCGGCTGCCGGACCGGATCAGGCGGATTTCCCAGGCGGTGTACGCCGGGCTCTGTCCGGCCAGCCTGGCAACCGCGCCCTCGCCCCGGTATCCGGTGCCGTGGCACGACTGGCAGTGCAATGTTCGCAGTTGCTGCCGCCCGGCCTTCGCGAGAGTCGCATCGACCGCGACATGGGGGCCCAATTTCAGGCCGGAGATGTACCCGGCAATTTCGTTGATCTCATTGTCGTTCAGCGTATCCGCAACGAATACCATCTCCAAAAGGGTGCGTCGCCGATCCCTGTACGCCTGGATTTGCGCTATCAGGTACGCACGCGGTTGCCCTCGAATGAAGGGTATCAAGCCGCCTTCGCCCAGCATGTGGCAATGGAGGCACGGTTCGGACTTCTTTCGTCCGGAGATCTCGCCGGCCGCAGCGATTGAGCCAAGGCACATGCAAATGGCAAAAACGGCAAGTGACCTCCCGAGCTGCTGCACTGTTATGAGACACTGCGCCTCCCGCGTGTCCGAGCGGGCTGCCCTGTCAAACAGCATCCACCAACCTCTCAACGGAAGTCCGATAGCCCGTTGGCAGATTGATCTCTGAAAGTCGCTCAGCGGGCCAAAGACAATACTCGTTGTGCTCATCGCTTATTGAAGGCGCAAACGCTCCGTCCAGGGTGCACGCATACGTAACAATTCGCACTTCACGGCCCGGGATGACTTCAAACACGTACGAGTCAATCCGTCGACCGACAGCGACGTTGAGCGAAAGCTCTTCGAAGAACTCCCGCGTCAGCGCTTGCGCATGTTCCTCACCGGCATCGGGCCGGCCGCCCGGCAGCTCCCATTCATCTCGCGCGTTCTTCACCAGCACCACGTGCCCCTCCAGAAGGAGGACGCCTTTGACGGAGACCGGGAGCGTCATCGGAAATCCGCAGCCATCCACGCGACGGTAGCTTTCGCCTGGGCCAGAGCGTCTTGGTCGGTGGCAAACACCTGCTTCGAGTAACGATGGAGCGGAAACCATCCTCTCATGTCCTCGGGATCCCTGCGGTACTCCTCGAAACCGAACGTGCCATCGTCGCGCAAGAAGATATCCACGCAATGGTCGCCGGCTGGACTGTTGAAGGATGCTACGACTCGAGTAGCCATGGCGAGTCGCCTTAGACGTCTAACGTGGAAGTCTGCGGCGCGGCGAACCGGGCCGCAAATGAAGCAAAGCGGTTGACGCCGCGGCCGGCAGCACCGCCATGTTAGTGCTCAACCGTTTGCCGCGAGCTCTTCGCGCACGATCTTGCGCACGAGCTCTGGAGTAACTGGTTGCCCAGTAAGGCCCAGATGCGACTTCAGCGCCTCGTTTATCAGGGTCTGGTATCCCTTTCCCGTCTTTTCCGACTGAGCCTTGAAGCTCTTAATGATTGCGTCATCCACATAGATGGTGATGCGGGTCTTGCCAGTGGCGGGAACTACTGCCCCACGTTTACCTTTAGAGAAGTCATACGCCTTTTTCATAGTCTCTGCGTTCCTTGGGATCAGGCTTCCGCACTGAGATGATTCGTGGCCCATCTCGCCGAGGAGTATGGACAACCACCATCAGAGACCCGAATACATTCATTCCAATGGTGACAAAGCGCTGTTCGCCTTCGGCGCTTTCATCTTCCACCGTGAGCGCGAGCGGATCACTAAGCACCCCGTCGCCCTCGGAAAGCGACACACCGTGCTTCTTGATGTTTGTCGCGTCCTTCTTTGGGTCGAATTTGGCGGACACGACGCCAGTGTATGCACTTTATACATATAGTGTCAAACCCAGCGCCTGTGCTGGCGCTGGTTGAGCACTAACGTTCGCAGTGAAGCGCGCGCGGCCGCTTTTGCCGCGCGTCGCTTTCCACTGCGGGGTTAGAGCGCACCGTCACTTGACATCCTCTAGCTTGGTGCCTTGCCCGGCGCGAAAGCTCTGCCGCGCCTGCTCGACCCTTTGTTGAAACCTTGGGTCATTTTCGAGTCGATACTCGAACCAGTCGTCCTCTGACTTGAACCCGATGAGAACGCCGGCTGGCTTGCCGTGGCGTGTGATGACCACTTCGTGTGTCTCCGCTTCGCGCAAAAAGCGCGAAAGATCGTCCTTCACCTCGGACAGAGGTACCTCTTTCACTTTCCGAACTGAGCGAGCCATGACAGGGCCTCCGACTTGGACACGATCGCCAGGACTTCAACGGTCGAACGTGAAACATCGTAAAACACACGGACATCCCCAACCCTGAGCCGGTACTGCGGCCGCGCCGTACCGCGCAAGCGCTTAATCCGGCTCCGGCTGGTCTTCGTAGGTTCGTGCCTCAAATGAGTTTCGAGCGCCTCCTTTACGGCCGTTCGTTCATTCGCCTTGAATCTTTGAAGATCCTCGACAGCTTCGGGCGCCAGGACTATCTCGAATCTCATTCTGGCCATATTATAGCCAGAATTCAGGACTCCGGATAGTGCGCTCTAACGTATTGTTCTGCGGCGGGCCGGCAGGGATGAACGACGAGGCGAGATGCGGTTGGCGCGTCCGCAGCAGCAAAGGGTTAGCCGATCAGCTTGTCGTACTCTGCGTGCGGCCCGATCCAGAGCCACACGATACCGTCCGCCGCTTCCACACCCACGGCGCGATAACGGATCCCAACGCGTACCGAGTAGAACCGGCCGACTTTCTTCAAGTGAAGCGAGGGATGCCGAGGATCGCGTTTCAGCTGCTCGAAACAACGATCCGCGAGGCGTTGAACTGATATCGGTAGCGACCGATAGCTTTGCCAGAACTCCGGCGAGGCGTGATGATTCAAAACTTCGTAGTTCTACCGGATTCATGGGCCTTTAGCGCGGTGTCGGCCAGCGCATCAAGTTTCCCGGCGTGGACATCTGTTTCAAACTGGCGGTCCCACGCTTCGGCATCAAACACAGCAAACCACTCCCGCAGCTCCGTCATTTCGTCCGGAGACAGGTCCTGGATTTCGCGTTCGATCTTCTCAACCTTGCCCATGGCGTCAGTATATCGCACCGATATATTGCTGACGGCTAACGTTATATGGATACGAAAAAGGTCTAGATAGCATGGTCGGCGCTCGGTAACGACGCGTCAACGTCCCTGAAGATCAATGCGTTAGGTTGGGTTGGGGCAATTCGGCGGCGGGATATTTGGCAAAAAATGGGACAAGACACTGATTCGCCAGCGGATGCGGATTCGGGGGCGGACAAACCGACAAAAGCGCGCCTGATCGATCGGGTGCGCGAGGCGATCCGCACGCGCCACTACAGCCGGCGCACGGAGAAGACGTACTGGTACTGGATACGGTTCTTTATCCGTTTTCACGGTATGCGCCTTCCTGCCGGAATGGGTGGCGCGGAAGTGCAGGCATTCCTTTCCTGGCTCGCAACCGAGCGCGATGTGGCGGCGGCGACGCAGAATCAGGCGCTGTCCGCGCTGCTGTTCCTCTACCAGAAGGTGCTCGGGCAGGAGCTGCCGTGGCTCGACGGGATCGTCCGGGCGAAGCGGCCGGTGCGTCTTCCGGCGGTGCTGAGCGAGGCGGAGGTGCGGCGGCTGCTCGGGCAGCTGCATGGCGTGAAGTGGTTGATGGCGAGCCTCCTGTACGGCTCAGGCCTGCGCCAGATCGAGTGTCTGTCGTTGCGCGTTAAGGACGTGAACTTCGCCTACCGGCAGATTCTGGTGCGCGACGCGAAGGGCGGCAAGGACCGGGTGACGATGCTGCCCGAAGGCGTGATCCAGCCGCTGCAGGAGCATCTCGGGCGCGTGCGCCTGCTGCACCCCGGCGAGATCTCGCCGAGGGGTTCGGCGAGGCTTCTCTGCCGCACGCCCTGGCGCGCAAGTATCCGCGCGCCGGCTACGAGTGGAGCTGGCAGTTCGCGTTCCCGTCGAAGAACCGCTCCGCCGACCCTGCGACCGGCGTGATCCGGCGCCATCACGTCTATCCCGACACCTTGCACCGCGCCGTCAAGCAAGCGTCCGTCGCCGCGGCGATCGTCAAGCCGGTGAGCTGCCACACGCTGCGCCACTCGTTCGCGACGCACCTGCTCGAGCGCGGGCAGGACATTCGCACGGTGCAGGAGCTGCTCGGGCATTCGGACGTCTCGACCACGATGATCTACACCCACGTGCTCAACCGCGGCGCGCGCGGCGTGAAGAGTCCGCTCGACCGGCTGGAGCAGCCGGCGATGCGCTACGCGTGAAAACCACGCACTATTTCGACGCAATGCGAACGCGGCCCAATCGCGCTTCGATCCGCGAGGAGTGGATCGAGCACGTGGTATCGAGCCCGCAGTTCGAGAGAGCGCAGGCGGATGGACGCATCCGGCGGTGGGGTCGTATCGCGCAGGCCGATGATCGCTGGCTGCGTGTCGTGCTGCTGGCCGATGGGGAGACAGTGCATAATGCTTTCTTCGATCGGAGATTCGAACCGTGAAGATCCGCTATTTCCGCGACACCGACACGCTTTACATCGAGCTGCGGCAATGCGAAGTCGCCGAGACGCGCGATCTGGACGAGAACACGCAGGTGGACGTCGATCCGGCGGGTCAGATCTGCGCGATCACAGTCGAGCACGCGAGCGAGCGTGCCGACCTGCCGGCGCTCGATTACCAGCAGGTCGCGGTCTAGCTCAGTACGACTTCGGCAGTCCGAGCACGCGCTCGGCGATGTAGCTCAGGATCAGCTGCGGGGTCACCGGCGCGATGCGCCCCACGAGCGACTCGCGCAGGTAGCGCTCGACGTGATATTCCTTGGCGTAGCCGTAGCCGCCGTGGGTCATGACGGCCTGCTGGCAGGCATCGAAGCAGGCTTCGCCGCCGAGATACTTGGCGGCGTTTGCTTCCGCGCCGCAGGGCTTGCCCCGGTCGTACAGCCAGGCGCCCTTGAACACCATCAGGTTGGCCGCCTCGAGGTTCATCCAGTTGCGCGCGAGCGGATGCTGGATGCCCTGGTTCTGGCCGATCGGGCGATCGAACACGATCCTCTCCTTCGCGTAGGCGGCCGCACGCTGCACGGCGCAGCGCCCCAGCCCCACCGACTCGGCGCCGATCAGGATGCGCTCGGGGTTCATGCCGTGCAGGATGTACTCGAAGCCCTTGCCTTCTTCGCCCAGGCGATCTTGCTCCGGCACCGGCAGGCCGTCGAAGAAGACCTGGTTCGAGTCGACCGCCTTGCGGCCCATCTTCTCGATTTCGCGCACCTCGATGTATTTGCGGTCGAAGTCGGTGTAGAAGAGCGTGAGACCCGCCTTGGCCTGGGTCAGCAGAAGGATCTTTTCCGCGACCTGCGCGGTGGAGATCCAAACTTTCTGGCCGGTGACGAGGTAGCGATCGCCCTTTTTCACGGCCTGGGTCTTGATCCTGCGCGTATTGAGCCCGGTGTTCGGCTCGGTGACCGCGAAGCAGGCGCGCTCCCGGCCGGCGATCAGGCCGGGCAGCATGCGCTTTTTCTGCTCGGCGGTGCCGAACACCACCACCGGATTCAAGCCGAAGATGTTCATGTGAACGGCCGACGCGCCGGAGAAGCCCGCGCCCGACTCGGCGATGGCCTGCATCATGATCGCCGCCTCGGTGATGCCAAGCCCCGAGCCGCCGAAGTCCTCCGGCATCGCGATGCCGAGCCAGCCGTCCTGCGCGAGCGCCTGGTGCAGCTCGGCCGGGAAGCCGCCCTGCTTGTCTTTTTTCAGCCAGTACTCGTCCGGAAAGCGCGCGCAGATCCGCTCGATCGCCGCGCGGATCGCGTCCTGCTCCGGAGAGAAGCCGAAATCCATCAGCGCGCGCTCACGCGCCGGATTCTACTTGGAAGGCGCGCGTGCTCAGGGCGCCTTGAATCCGGCGCGTTCGACCGCGCGCTTGAACTCGGCCAGGCCCGCGCGCGCCGGGTCGTAGCTCACGCTCGCCTTGCCCTCGGCGAGCGAGACCTCGACCTTGTCCACTCCGGCGATGCCGCTCAGCATGCGGGTCACGCTCTTGACGCAGCCGTCGCAGTCCATCCCGTCCACTTTGAATTCGAGGGTTTCCATCGCTTTGCGTCCCCAAGGAGTCAGGCGCACATTGTAGATCAGCGCGCCGCCGGCGCGCCGCGCCTTTGCGCCATGCGCGCCCCCAGGTCGGCGCGCTCCCGCGGCGTCAGCGTCTCGGCCGCGAAGCCGAACGCGAGCGCCTCTTCGCGCAGGATGTGATCCCGGTAGAGCCGGGCGAAGCGCGCCACCTGCTCGATCTCCAGCCGCGCCGAGCGCGCCTCGGCGATGTCCCTCAGCCGCGCGCGCACGCGC
>JBOIFB010000156.1:0-7047 GCA_050741415.1 Burkholderiales bacterium
GCGCGGCTGGACGCGCGCATGATCGCGAGCGCGGCCTTCCTGGTGTTCGCGGGGGTGTCGTTCATGCGCGCGAACTTCAACCTGCAGACCGACTTCTGGTCGATCGTCTGGCCGACCGTGATCCAGGGCGCGGCGACCGTCTCGTTCTTCCTCCCGCTCACCGCGCTGCTGCTCGCCGGGCTGCCGCCCGAACGCATTCCGGCCGCCACCGGCTTGAGCAACTTCGCGCGCTACACCGCTGGCGCGTTCGGCGCCTCGGTCTCGGTCACCCTGTGGGACCACCGCGCCGCGCTGCACCGCGCGCACCTGGTCGAGAACGTCACCGCCTACAACCCGGACGTTTCGGCCGCGCTCGGGGCGCTGCACGCCCGCGGCCTCAGCCCCCACCAGGCGCTCGGGCTGCTCGATCACCTGATCGACCAGCAGGCGCGCATGCTGAGCACGGTCGATCTGTTCTGGCTCTCGGGCGTGCTGTTCATCGCGCTGACCGCGCTGGTGTGGATCGCCAAGTCAGGCAACGTCGGCCACGGCGCGCCGGCCGATGCCGGTGCGCATTAGGCGCGCTTCCTTTCGTCGGACGTAATTTGGCGGTTAAAATGACAGCGCTCTCCTCCTGAGGATCGCCATGCACGCCTACACCGCCGTGATCGAGCACTGCCCGGACACGCAGCTCTACGTGGGCTACGTCCCCGGCTTCCCCGGCGCGCACAGCCAGGGCGCGACGCTCGATGAGCTGCACGCCAACCTGCGCGAGGTGATCACGATGCTGCTCGAGGACGGCGAACCCAAGCTCGAGGCCGAGTTCGTCGGCACGCAGACCGTCCTCGTCGGCTGAATGGCCGAGGTCCCGGTCCTAAAGCCGCGCGAGGTCATCGCGCTCCTCACCGCGCTTGGCTTCGCCGAAGTGCGCCAGCGCGGCTCGCACAAGCAGTTCCGCCACCCCGATGGCCGTGCGACCACCGTGCCCTTCCATGCCGGGCGCGATATCTCGCCGATCCTGCTGCGCCAGATCGCCAAGGACATCGGCCTCACCCTGGACGAACTGCTAAAGCACCGCTGAGCGCTCGTCGCTCACGCAGCGCGCGTCGAGCGCTTGCGTTCGATCGGGCGCGCGGCTGAAAATGCGCTTCTAGGAAAAAATTAGAATGACGGGGAGCGCCGCCTTCACCTTAGCTGCTGCAACTGCTGAACGCGTCAGGGGAAATCGCTCCCGCTACGACGAGCGCGCGTCGGGCGCTTGGTATCTGAACACTCCGCACCTGGTCGCCGACGCTACAGGTACGACGGTGTGGCGGTGGGATCAGCAGGAGCCCTTCGGCAATGACGCCCCGAACGGGGATCCGGGCAATACGGGTACGACCTTCGATCTACCGCTACGACTGCCCGGGCAGTACTACGACGCGGAGAGCGGGCTTCACTACAACTACTTCCGGGACTACGACGCGGACACGGGACGATATCTGCAAGCCGATTCTCTCGGTGTGGTAATTGCCCGGGTGGTGACGCCTTCGACTCATCTCAACCATCTCTTCGGGTACGTAGGCCAAGATCCCTTAGGGCACCTGGATCCGTATGGGTTGTGCGGTTGCCCCAGGGGGATCTGGGATCAAGATGTAGGCGACTGGCAATTCTCGCTCGCGCTTGCGGGGTACTTTAGTGCCGCCAAAGTGACCTACATCTGCCGATCTGACCCACGAGTCACCTGCAGCGGCCGACAGATTTGCTTTGGTGCGGGAGCAATCTTCGGAGCTGGAATAACCTGGAATCTTAAAGGTGCACTTTACGGCGCGCCATCATCGACGCAAATCCAAGGAACCACTGGTGCGTCGATAACAGGCGGCGGCGGGGCCGTGGTCGGTGCGAACTTCCAGGCGCCGATTGGTGCTCCTGGAGGGAACGCTGGCGCTGGAATCGGGGTCGGTGGGGGCCTTGCGGTCATAAACTGCCTAAACTACTACGTGACGTGCTCGTGTCCGAAGTGCAAATGACTTTGAATTGACGACCGATGATAGCGCTGACTCCTTATTGGCCGTTTTTCGTTATCTGCCTATTTGGCCTCGTTTTCATCGCTTGGTTAGTCATATATGCGCGTCGACCCCGGGACCATTCGAGAATCCAGCGTCAATTATCGTTTCGATGGCACTATCTTTTTCTGTGGCCATTGCTAATTGATTGGCTTCGCGCTGATCCCCGTCGGGGCGAGCGGCTTCTTACTCGTCGTGAATGGATCGGCATAGGCGTCGTAGCCATATTTATCGTGGTCTTCATTCTGCTTTATCCGCATCGAGGTGCCTGAACACGCCAAGACTCGTTGCCGACGCTACGGGTACGACGGTCTGGCGCTGGGACAACCAGGAGCCCTTCGCGGCTGACACCCCGAACGGCGATCCGGGCAATACAGGTACGACGTTCGATCTACCGCTACGACTGCCCGGACAGTACGCGTAAGCTCCCCCGAAATGTAGACAGTCTGGAAGTAGAGCTTTCTGGCGCGATGATACGTGCGCCAGGCGCTTAGGTTGGGGCGGTGCCTTGAGGTTGCGGATCGCGGCCAGGATCGCGACGATGGCGCGGCCCTGCTCGGCGAGGCGCTTCTCGAATTCGTGGCGGTGCGGCCCTTACTTCCCGGATTCGATGAGCTCGATGTCCTTGCGAAGAAGGTTATTGACGAGCTCGGAGAGCTCCAGGCCGCGTTCGCTGGCGCGCTGGGCGAGGTAGCGCTGCACCTCTTCCTCGAGGTACACCGGCAGGGTCAGTTTGGCGCCTGGGCGGTAGAACTTGCCGCGCACGCCTTGGCTGAAATCGTATTCGTCCTTCATCGGGTTCACCTTTAGCCGCTAACGCGGCGTTTGCTCGTAGTTCTCGCGCTCGTGCCGAGTCGCCTCGCGTGCGGAGATGATGCGCACGGTGGCGGCGGTGGCGCTCGTTTCCACGAAGGTGTGGATCACGACCAGCAGTTTACCGTCTTCGCCGAGCCCCATCGTTGCCCAGCGCTCTTCGGCCTCGCCGTGTTCGCTGTCGTAGACCGTGAGCGCGAGGGAGTCCCGAAAGACCGTCGCTGCAGTCTCGAAGGCGACACGGTGCTTGGCGACGTTCTCGGCCGCCTTGGCGGGGTCCCATTCGAAGGCGTAGGCGAACCCGGCCACCGTTTGGCGTCAAGCGCTAGGTACGCCATGCTTGGCGCGACGCGCGGCGCGCACAGCGTCGATCTCGGCCTGGATCTCTTCCTCGCTTATCGGGGAACTGTCCCCGGATTGCAGGTCCTTGGCGATTTCGAGGAACCTGTGCCCTGCTTCGCGCTTGAGCGCCCCGCGGAGCGCCCGCTCGATGCCTTCGGAACTGAGCAGGCCGGTGGCTTCGGCCTTCTTGGCAAGCTCGTCTGGGAGCGTGACGGTGAGTTCGGTCATGGCGAAACTTGATGCTCGGTCGGTGTTGCCCATTGTACGCGCGCGGCCGAAAACGCGCCTCCGGGAAGAAATACGAACGACGGGGAGCGCCGCCTTCACCTTAGCCGCCGCAACTGCTGAACGCGTCAGAAGAAATCGATTCCGCTACGACGAACGCACGTCGGGCGCTTGGTATCTGAACACGCCAAGACTTGTAGCGGATGCTACGGGTACGACCTTCGATCTACCGCTACGACTGCGGTGGCAGTACTACGATCGCGAGACCGGGCTGCACCAGAACTGGCTGCGTGACTACGACGCAAGGGCCGGTAGAACACTAGATCCGCCGCCCGGCCTTGTCCCAGTGCGGCGCGCGCAGCTTGCGCTTGAAGATCTTGCCGCTGTCCTCGCGCGGCAGGGCGTCGTGGAACTCGATCAGGCGCGGAACCTTGTAGCCGGCGATGCGCGCGGCGAGCCAGGTCTGAATCGATGCCGGGTCGAGCGCGGCGCCGGGCTCGGGCTGGATCGCCGCGGCGAGCGCTTCGCCGAACTCCTCGCTCGGCACGCCGAACACGGCGCAGTCGTGCACCCCGGGCATGCCGTGCAGCGCGGCCTCGATTTCGGCCGGGTAGATGTTGACCCCGCCCGAGATCACCATGTCGGATGACCGGTCGCAGATGAAGAGATACCCGTCCTGGTCCACGTAACCCATGTCGCCCAGCGTCCACAGTCCGTCGCGCTCGAGCGCGGCGCGCGCGGCCGGGTTGTTGTTGTAGGAAAAATCGGGGTAGGCCGGCTGGCGGGCGTAGATCAGGCCGATTTCGCCCGGCGGCAGCTCGCGCCCCTGCTGGTCGAGAATCCTGAGCGCGCCGGCGCCCACCGGCCGGCCGGCGGAGCCGGGCTTTTCGAGCGCTTCGTGCGAATCGATCGAGGTGATGACGCCGGCTTCGCTCGAAGCGTAGCACTCGTGCAGCACCGGGCCCCACCACTCGATCATGGCGCGCTTCACGGCCGGTGCGCAGGGCGAGCCGGTGGTGGCGACGAAGCGCAGCGACGAGAGGTCGTAGCGCCGCTTCACCTCCTCGGGCAGCTTCAGCATGCGCACGAACATGGTCGGCACCAGGTAGGCGTGGGTCAGGCGGTAGCGCTCGATCTGAGCCAGAGTGCGCTCGGGTTCGAACCTGGGCTCGAGCACCAGCAGCGCGTCCTCCAGCTGCAGCGCCTGGATCGCGTACAGGTTCGGCGCGCTGTGATAGAGCGGCCCGGGCAGCAGCGCGCGCATGCCGGGCTCGACGCCGAAGCCCTTGTAGCGCGTCTCGCGCGCGAGCTCGGCCATGCGCTCGGCACCCTCGAGCGGCATGGGCGCGCGGCGCACGCCCTTGGGCCGCCCGGTGGTGCCCGAGGTGTAGGGCATGTTGCCGCGCAGCCGGCGCGGCGCGCCGCCCCAGCGCGGCTCGTCGCGCAGCCAGCCGCTCCAGTCCCGAGGCTCGACGACTACGACCTCGACCCCGGCGGGCAGCGCAGCTTCGATCTGCGGCAGCAGGTCGGCGTGCGCCACCAGAACCTTGGCGCCGCTGTCGGCGAGGATCCAGCCCGCCTCGTCGGCCTTGTAGTGCCAGTTGATCGGGCAGGAATAGGCCCCGAGCCTGAGCGCCGCGAACGCGGCGGCGAGAAACGCCGGGTCGTTCCGCAGCATGATGCACACCACGTCGTCCTCGCCCACGCCGAGCCGTTCGAGCCGGCTCGCGGCGCGCAGCACCGCGTCCTCGAGCTCGGGCCAGGCGATTGCGCGATCCTCGAAGACCAGCATGGAAGGCATCGTTCGAAGTATAGGCGAGCCCGGCCGTGCTGCTAACATCACCGCACCCACCGGGAGATCCGCCTTGACCGACTTCACGCCAACCGCCCGCACCAAGCTCAAGCGCCTGCCCGAACGCGCCAGCTACGATCGCGACACCCTGTACGCGATTCTCGACGCCGGCTTCGTGTGCCACATCGGCTACGTCATCGACGGCCAACCGTACGTGACGCCCACGGCCTACTGGCGCGAGGGCGACTCTGTGTACTGGCACGGCTCCTCGAAAAGCAGGATGCTGCGTGCGCTGGAGAAGGAGCCGAGCATCTGCCTGAGCGTGATGCACGTGGACGGGCTCGTGGTGGCGCGCTCGGGCTTCCACAAGTCGGTGAACTATCGTTCGGCGATGCTGTTCGGCAAGCCGTACAAGCTGACCGAGTCCGGGGAGAAGCTGGAAAAGATGGAACGCTTCGTCGAGCGGCTCTATCCCGGGCGCTGGTCGCAGCTGCGGCCGGTCAACAAGCAGGAGCTCAAGGCGATGAGCGTGTTCGGCCTGCACATCGAGGAGGCGGTCGCCAAGGTGCGCAGCGGCCCGCCGCTGGACGACGAAGCGGACTACGCGCTGCCGATCTGGGCCGGCGTGGTGCCGATCCGCCAAGTCCTAGGCGAGCCGGCCGACGACGGGCGGCTCGCTCCCGGCGCTCCCGGCGCGCCTCGGGTGACGCTCTAGAGAATTCCCGCGGCGAGACCCGCCGCCATCGCCGCGCCGAGCTCCTCCAGCGCGGCGATCTGCCCGGGCGTGAGCTCCTTCACCACCACCAGCGGCTCGCCGATCTTCTTCAAGCGCAATCCGGCGACGATGCGCTCGACCGAGCTCACCGCGCCCGTGCCGTCCTGGCCCGCGCCGACGAACAGCGCCCAGGGCCGGCCCGCGACCTTGCCTTCGCAGGCGTAGAAGATGCGCTCGAGGAAGTCCTTCATCATGCCCGACATGTAGCCGAAATTCTCCGGCGTGCCGAGAATCAGGCCGTCGGCGGCGAGCACGTCGTCGGGCCCGGCCTCGGCGCAGCGCTTGAGCAGCACGCGTACGCCCGGCTCGCTCCTCGCGCCGCGCTCGACTGCTTCGGCCATCTGCGCGGTCTTCGCCCCGCCGGTGTGGTAGACGATGAGCAGCGTCTTCACGATCTGAGCCGCGTCGCGGGGTCCTGGCGGTAGAAGCGCCTGAGCTGATCGTACATCTCCGGGTAGCGGCGGCGGGTTTCGTTCGGCGCTTCGAAGAAGGCCTCGGTCAGCACGGCGAAGAACTCCGAGGGGTGCTCGGCGGCGTAGGGGTCGAGCCAGACGTCGCGGCCGCGCTCGAGCGCGTTGCAGAAGCCTTCATACGCGCTCGCGAGCGCCGCGCGCCAGGCCTTGCGGCCCATGTCCGCCGGCAGCGGCGGTACGCCGTCGGCTTCGCCGCCGCGCATATCGAGCTTGTGCGCGAACTCGTGGATCACGACGTTGGCGCCCTCGTCGTGTTGCGCCGCGTCCCACGAAAGGATCACCGGGCCGCCCGGCCAGGATTCGCCTGCCAGCTCGTCATCCCATTCGTGCACCACGCCGCCTGCGTCGATCTCGCTGCGCCGGACGCGGAAGTCGCCTGGATAGACGACGATGCCGCTCCAGCCCTCGTACCAGTCCAGCCCAAGCTCGAGGACCGGCAGGCAGGCCTGAGCCGCGATCGAAAGACGCATCGCGTCGTCCAGCGCCTGGCCGCGCACCCCGGTGAACTGCTTCTCGGCCAGGAACAGCAGCGCCAGCTCCTGCAGCCGCCGTGTCTGATCGGCGTCGAGCCCGCGCAGGAAGTGCAGCTTCGACGCCACGCGG
>JBOIFB010000157.1:0-7046 GCA_050741415.1 Burkholderiales bacterium
CGCCAGATCTACGGCGAGACTTTCTACGCGCTCGAACACGGTCCTGTTCCCAGTGCGGCGTACGAAATCGTCAAGTACGCGAACGGCCGGGCAAAGTGGGATTTGCAGTTCCCAGAGGCGTTGGCATTGCTCGAAGTCAACGACGTTTACCTGAGCGCGAGGGGACAGGTAGATACGGACCTGCTTAGCCGGTCGGATATGGCCTGTCTGCTGGACGCTACCCGGAAGTACGGCACCATGCCCTTCGGCAGGCTCAAGAAGCTGAGCCACCAAGGAAAGGCGTTTGAAAACGCCGATTCGAACGGCGAGATGAAACTCGCCGACTTGATTGACGAGCTGCGTGATAGCAAGGCCGTCGCTTCGCACCTCGCAGATCGAAGTCCTGGCGAAGCGCATGTCAAAAAAGAGACCACGCATCACGCCAAGCCACATCCAGCGTGATTCAATCGCTTGAAGAGTTAATCGTTCCCGGCCGCGTTCTGCGGCTTTTTTGTTCCTTCACCAATCCGCCGAAGGAGAAGTACGTCGTCATTGTCGCGACGAATCCCTTCTGCCTCGGGTTTCTGATCAATTCAAGCGCGACCGAACTGCAAGAAAGCAAGAAGCATCTGTCGGACGAGCTTATCCCCATTGGCAAGGCGGACGGCTACGATTTTCTGACAAACCCACAGCCGTCGGTCCTCGATTGCACCTACGCCGCCGATCTCGACCTGGACGAGATGGTGGCGCAACTGACGCAAGACCCTTCCAGATCGCGCGGTGTCATCACCGACGCGACACGGAAGCAAATAATCGAGATCATGAAAGAGTCGATGACGCTGGAAGGCGGCATCGCTAAGATCATCGTCAAGAATCTAAGCGGTTCGTGACTGCGCACGCCTACACTGAGGACCAGCTCGTCGAACAGCCCGCGATAGGACTGTTTGCCGATCTCGGCTGGAAAACTGCATCGGCGATGGAGGAAGTGTTCGGGCCAAGCGGCACGTTAGGCCGCGAAACATCGGGCGACGTAGTCCTACTGCCGCGATTGCGTGCGGCGCTGGAGAAGCTGAATCCTAAGTTGCCCGTTGAGGCGATCGTGAGCGCTGTTGATGAGCTGACGCGTGATCGGTCGGCGATGACGCTGGCCGGTGCGAACCGCGAGCTGTGGGCGCTGCTGAAGGATGGCGTGAAGGTCCAAGTGCCGGACCGGGAGCGGGGTGGGCTGAAGGACGAGCGCGTGCGGGTAGTGGACTGGGACGATCCCGCGGCGAACGATTTCCTGCTGGTCTCGCAGATGACGGTCACGGGGCAGCTCTACACCTGCCGGCCGGACCTGATCGGGTTCGTGAACGGGCTGCCATGGGTGGTGATCGAGCTGAAGAAGCCGGGGGTGCCGGCGCGGCAGGCGTTCGAGGAGAATCTGACCAGCTACAAGCATCCGCAGAACGGCATTCCGCAGCTTTTCGCGTACAACGCGTTTCTGATCGCGTCGAACGGCACGGAGAGCCGGGTCGGGACGATCACGGCGGACTGGGAACGGTTCTTCGAGTGGAAGCGGATCGAGCGCGAGGACGAGCCGCGCAAGGTGTCGCTCGAGGTGATGCTGCGCGGGACCTGCGCGCCGGCGCGGCTGCTGGACATCGCGGAGAACTTCACGCTCTTTTCCGAGCACAAGCAGGGGCTGGTGAAAGCGATGGCGCAGAACCACCAGTACCTCGGGGTGAACAACGCGATCGCCGCGGCGCTCGAGGCGCGCAAGCGTGGCGACGGGCGCGGCGGCGTGTTCTGGCAGACGCAAGGCTCGGGCAAGAGCTTCTCGATGGTGTTCTTCGCGCAGAAGATCCTGCGCAAGGTTCCGGGCAACTGGACCTTCGTCGTGGTGACCGACCGGGTCGAGCTCGACGACCAGATCGCCAAGACCTTCAAGGCCTGCGGCGCGGTGACGGAAGCCGAGAGCAAGGTCTGCCACGCGCAAAGCGGCGCCGAGCTGAGGAAGCTCCTGGCCGAGAACCATCGCTATGTGTTCACCCTGATCCAGAAGTTCCAGACGCCGGAAGTCCTTTGCGACCGGCCGGACGTGATCGTGCTCACCGACGAAGCGCACCGCAGCCAGTACGACACGCTGGCGATGAACATGCGCGCGGCGATGCCGAAGGCGCTGTTCCTCGCCTTCACCGGCACGCCGCTGATCGCGGGCGAGGAGAAAACCAAGGACGTGTTCGGCGATTACGTCTCGATCTACGACTTCCAGCAGTCGATCGAGGACCACGCGACCGTCCCGCTCTACTACGAGAATCGAACGCCCGAGCTGCAGCTCGTCAACCCGGACCTGAACGACGAGATGTACGACCTGGTCGAGGCGGCGCAGCTCGACCCCGAGCAGGAGGCGCGGCTCGAGCGCGAACTCTCGCGCCAGTACCACCTGATCACGCGCGACGACCGCCTGGACGCCGTGGCGAAGGACATCGCCCGTCACTTCACCGGCAGGGGGTTTCAGGGCAAGGCGATGGTCGTCTCCATCGACAAGGCGACGGCGCTTCGCATATATGAAAAGGTGCGCCGACTCGGCATCCTCCCCGAGCGCGACATGGCTGTGGTCGTCTCGCCGGGCCAGAACGAGGTCGAGCAGATGAGGAAGCTCGGACTCGACATCGTTCCGCACCGCAGGCGCATGAACGAGGAACTGCTCGACGAGAAGTTCAAGGACCCGGACGACCCGCTGCGGCTGGTATTCCTGTGCGCGATGTGGCTCACGGGGTTCGATGCGCCGAGCTGCTCGACGATCTACCTCGACAAGCCGATGCGCAACCACACGCTGATGCAAACGATCGCCCGCGCGAACCGCGTGTTTCCGGGCAAGCACAGCGGCACGATTGTCGACTACGCCAACGTGTTCGCATCGCTCGAGCGCGCGCTCGCGATCTACGGCAAGGGGAGCGGCGGGGAGCGGCCGGTGCGGGACAAGAAGGCGCTGGCCGAAGAGCTGCGTAAGGAGGTCGAGTCGACGACCGCCTTCTGCAGAGCGCACGGCGTCGACCTCGCGCGCCTCGAGGCGACGCCCGCGGCGAACTTCGATCGCGCGCAGGCCGTGGAGGACGCGGCTAACCGGTTACTCGCTCCGGAACCCGTGAAGCGCGACTTTCTTTCCCGCGCGCGCCTCGTGGACGCGCTCTACGGCGCGGTAAAGCCCGATCCCGCTGCGATCGAGTACGCGATGCGCTGCGGATCGATCCGGGCGCTCGCGGACTACATCCGCAACCGCAGCGACCCGCCTGACATTTCCCATGTCATGCAGGGCATCCAGGAATTGCTCGACCGCTCGATCGGCGCCGAGCCGTTCAAGATTACGGAAGGCAAAGGAATCTATCCGACCATCGATCTTTCGAAAATCGACTTCGAGGCCCTGGCAAAGCGCTTCGAGAAGAAGGCGCCGAGCAACAGCGATCTCGAGCGGCTGAAGGCGGCGGTACGGGCGCAGGTGGAACGGCTGGTGCAGCTCAACCGCACGCGCGCCGACTATCTGGACAAGTTCCAGGCCCTGATCGACGCCTACAACGCCGGCAGCCGCAACATCGAGGACATCTTCCGCGACCTGCTTACGCTGTCGAAGGCGCTCACCGACGAGCAGGAGCGGCACGTGCGCGAGAATCTGAGCGAGGAAGAACTGACGGTATTCGATATCCTCACCCGGCCCGGGCCTGAGCTGACCACGGACGAACGAAACGAGGTGAAGAAAGTCGCGCACAAGCTCCTGGAGCGGCTGCGTGCGCTGCTTGTTCTCGGCTGGCGCCAGAAGATTCAGGCGCGCGCCAAGGTTCGGCTCACCATCGAAGACGTTCTCGATGAAGGACTGCCGCGCGCCTACACGAAGGTGCTGTTCGCCGAGAAGTCCGCGGTGCTCTTCGAGCACGTCTACGAGGCCTACCTCGACGAAGGGAAAAGCGTCTATTCTGCGGCGGCGTAATTGGCCGGCGCCGTGGCCACCCCTGCTATCCTGCCGCGCGTGACGACGGACTTCGACGCGCTGTATCGCAGGGAGTCGCGCCGCGTGCTGGCGACGCTGATTCGGCTGCTCGGGGATTTCGATCTCGCGGAGGAGGCGATCGCGGAGGCGTTTCGCGCCGCCATCGAGCAGTGGCCGCGGGAAGGCGTTCCGGCGAGCCCGCGCGCCTGGCTGGTCTCGGCCGGGCGGTTCAAGGCGATCGACGCGATCCGGCGCCAGGAGCGGTTCTCGTATGTCGATCCGGAGGCGCTCGAGGCTGTTCCCGCCGCACCCGAGGCCGAGCGCGAGGGGATCGAGGACGACCGGCTGCGGCTGGTGTTCACCTGCTGCCACCCCGCGCTCGCGCCGGATGCGCAGGTGGCGCTGACGCTGCGCGAGGTGTGCGGGCTGACGACGGCTGAGATCGCGCGCGCGTTCCTCGCGCAGGAGACGGCGCTCGCGCAGCGCATCGTGCGCGCGAAGACGAAGATTCGCGACGCGGGGATTCCCTACGAGGTGCCGGGCAAGGCGGAGCTGCCGGAGCGGCTCGAGGCGGTGCTGCGCGTGGTGTACCTCGTGTTCAACGAGGGCTACTGGGCCTCCGCGGGCGAATCGGTGACGCGCGCGGACCTGTGCGAGGACGCGATACGCCTCGGGCGGCTGATCGTCGAGCTGTTGCCCGAGCCCGAGGCGATGGGCTTGCTCGCGCTGATGCTGATCCAGGAGTCGCGCCGCGCCGCGCGCTCGCGGCCGGACGGGGAGCTGGTGCTGCTGGAGGACCAGGAGCGCGATCTGTGGAACCGCGCGCTGATCGCCGAAGGCGTCGCGCTCACCACGCGGGCGCTGCGCACGCGCATGTTCGGGCCCTACTGCCTGCAGGCGGCGATCGCCGCGGTGCACGCCGAGGCGCCGCGCGCGGCTGACACCGACTGGAGCGAGATCATCGGCCTGTACGACGCGCTTTCGCGCCTCGATGCGTCGCCGGTGATCGCGCTCAACCGCGCGGTGGCGGTCGCGATGCGCGACGGCCCCGCGGCCGGGCTCGCGCTTGTGGAAGGGCTGATGGGGGCGCTCCAGGGCTACCATCTTGCGCACGGCGTGCGCGCGGACTTGTGCCGGCGGCTGGGAAGGAAAGACGAAGCGATGGCTTCTTATGAGAGGGCGCTCGCGCTTTCGCGCCAGGGGCCCGAGCGGCGATTCCTCGAGCGGCGGATCGCCGAGCTCCAAAAATAATTCAGGGAGGATGTCGAATCGGCCGCCCGCCGTTCGACTAGGGTGCAGCAAAGGAGACCAGCCTCATGTTGAAAAGCAGCAGAATCAAGCCGTTCCTGTGGTTCGACCACCAGGCCGAGGAGGCGGCGAAGTTCTACGCCTCGATCTTCCCCGACTCGGAGATCGTCCAGGTCGTGCGCTACCCGGCGGGCGCGCCCGTACCCGCCGGCAAGGCGGACCCGGCGATCGCCGAGCGGGTCATGCAGGTCCTCATGCCGATGGTGAAGCTCGACTTGGCCGCGATCGAGGCGGCGGCGCGATGAGTAAGGTGCGCGTGAGCTGCTTCGCGGTCTCCCTCGACGGCTACGGCGCGGGTCCGCGCCAGAGTCTGGAGAACCCCCTGGGCGAGGGCGGCACTGCGCTGCACCAGTGGTTCTATCCGACGCGCACCTTCCAGTCCACGTTGTTCGGCAAGGATGAGGGCACGACCGGGCTCGACGACGACTACGCGCGGCGCGGAATGGACAACGTCGGCGCCTGGATCCTCGGCCGCAACATGTTCGGCCCCGTCCGCGGCGACTGGCCCGACGAGGCCTGGAAGGGCTGGTGGGGCGAGAACCCCCCGTATCACGTGCCCGTGTTCTTGCTGACGCAGCACCCGCGCAAGCCCATCGAGATGGCGGGCGGCACGACTTTCCACTTCGTCACCGACGGCATCGAGCAGGCGCTGCGGCGGGCGCGCGAAGCCGCCGGCTCAAAGGACGTCCGCATCGGCGGCGGCGTGCAGACCGTTCGCCAGTACGTGCGCGCCGGGCTCGTGGACGAGATCCACCTGGTGCTCTCGCCAGTGCTGCTCGGCTCGGGCGAGCACTTGCTCGCGGGGCTCGACCTGCCCGCGCTCGGCTACCGGGTCGCGGAGCACACCTCGTCGGAAGCCGCGATGCACGTCGTCCTCCGGCGCGAAGACATCAACGCTCACACAGGAGAAGCAGCATGAAATTCATGATACTGGTCAAGGCGACCCGGGACTCCGAGGCCGGCAGGATGCCGCCCGAGTCGCTGCTCGCCGAGATGGGCGGCTTTCACGAGGAGATGGCGAAGGCCGGCATCCTGGTCGACGGCAACGGCCTGAAGCCCACGTCGGCCGGCTGGCGCGTCAAGTACGGCAAGGGCGGCAAGCGCAGTTTCGTCGACGGCCCGTTCACGGAGTCCAAGGAGCTCGTCGCCGGCTATACCATCATCGACGTGAAGTCGCGCGAGGAGGCGCTCGCCTGGACCCGGCGCTTCCCCAACCCCGCGATCGACGGCAACGAGGGAGAGATCGAGGTCCGCCCGTTCTTCGCGCTTGAGGACTTCGGCGACAGCCCCGCGGTCGAACGCATGAAAGACTCCTGGAAAAAGGATTGAAGCCATGGCCATGCAACCGTACCTGTTCTTCGAAGGCAAGACCGAGGAAGCGCTGCAGTTCTACGCCAAGGCGCTCGGCGCGCAGACCCAGATGATGATGCGCTACGGCGAGGCGCCCGGCGGCGCCGCGAAGTGCCCCGACGGCAGCACGCCGCCGTCCGACAAGGTCATGCACGCCGCGGCGATCGTCGGCGGCACGACGCTCATGGCCTCCGACGGCTTCTGCAGCGGCAAGCCCAGCTTCGCCGGCTTTTCCCTGTGCTACGAGGCGAAGGACGAGGCCGACGCAAAGCGGGGCTTCGAGGCGCTCGCCGCCGGCGGCAAGGTCAGCCAGCCCCTCGCGGAGACTTTCTTCGCCGGGGCCTTCGGCATGGTGACCGACAAGTTCGGCGTGCCCTGGATGATCATCGCCGGCATGAAGACGCCCCAATGAAATACCTGCTGCTGGTCTACGGCGAGGAGG
>JBOIFB010000158.1:0-7038 GCA_050741415.1 Burkholderiales bacterium
CCCCCGCCCGGCGCCGCACCGGATGCGCTGATCAGGCGCAGTCCGGGCAGGCGCGCAAGATCGGTCATCAGGTCGTTGGAGATGCCGCGCGCGAGGTAACCCTGCCCGCGTTCGTCTCCCAGCGACTCGAACGGCAGCACGGTCACGGTCAGATAGGCGCCTTCGCGCTCGCCCGCGACGTCGACCGCGGGGGCGTTGGCGGCCGGGTGCAAAGACAGATGAAAGACGTAGGCGGCCGCCAGCAGGAGAGCGAGCGCCGCGCCGGCCGCGGGCAAGGCCCAGGGCGCGCGGCGCCTCGGGCGCGCTGCCGGGACGCCTCCGCCCGGGTGCACCGGCGCGATCAGCCGGTAGCCCCGCTTCGAGATGGTCTCGATGTAGGACGGCGCGCGGGGGTTGTCGCCCAGCGCCCGGCGCAGCTTGATAATGCCCTGCGTCAGGGCCTCGTCGCCGACGACCACGCCCGGCCATACCGTGGCGAGAAGCTCCTCCCGGCTCACGACCTGGCCGGCGCGGGCGGCGAGCGCCATCAGCACTTCCATCGCCTTGGGCTCGATGCGCACTGCCTTGCCGGCTCGACCAAGCTCGTTGGTCGCGCGATCGGCCCACCACTGGCCGATCTCAAGCCGGGCAAGTATTTCCATAGGAAAACCCTAACCGTTTCGTCGGGACCGGCCCGCGCAGAGGGGAATTGAATGGTAGGCGCCGGCCGCTGATTCGGCAATTGGCTAACGCAAGGAGCTCACCATGAAACGAATGACGGCAGGAATGATGCTAATTGCGGCAGCGGGATCGTGGTTATTGCCGTCCAGTGCGGCGGCACAGCAGAAGTTCGTCGTCAAGCCGATAGCTGAAAAAAAGGTCACGGAGCTGCCGGCCGGGCCGCTGTATTGGCGGATCGAGAATTTCCCGACTCTCGCGCAGGCGCAGGCCGCCATCGGCCGCGGTCGCTGGAATCCGGATACGGTCAGTTATGACGCGGCCACTTCGCTGGCGGCTGAAGTCGCGGGCAAGGCCTGGCTGTTCACGCTCGGCCCAGCCGGCGGCTCGACGCCCGGCGGGACCAGGGTGGCCGAGATCGGCCCCGTGCCCCGGATCGCCGCCCATGAGTATCTGCTGCGCATCAACAGTACGGGCGGACCGCCCGGGGCCAGGACTCCGGTGCACATGCATCCGGGCTCCGAGACGTTTTACGTGCTGAGCGGCCGGCTGGGCCAGAAGACCGCTCAGGGCGTGAGCTATGTCGACGCCGGCCAGTCGATGCTCGGACATGGCGCCGAGACGCCGATGGAGGTCTTCAGCAGCGGCAGCGGCGAGCTCCATGCTCTGGTCATGTTCCTGGTGGACGCCGACAAAAAGTTTTCATTTCCGGCCAGGCTCGCCTCGCCCTGACCTGCGCGCTCTCGTCCCGCACTTGACGCCGGACCCGATTTCAGACCTGATAGGATTTCTCGACTCCTGACCGGCGCGCCGATTCCCGCGGCGCTCAGCCGGCAACCGGAAAGGCCATGAAGCGCGGCGCTGCAGCCTGGCTGGCAATCCTGAGCATGACGCTCAATGCGTCGTGGCCTGTGCTCGCGGGCGCCAATCCGGGGATCGCCGACCCCTTCGGCACCGAGGTCTGCACCGCGAGCGGCGTCGTGGCGGTCGCGGACAGCGGTTTGCAGCTGCCGAACCCGGGCGGACCGTCGCATCGCCTCGTGCCGCACTGCGCGTATTGCACGCTCGGCGCGGCGCACAGCGCGCTTCATTCGGCAAGTCCGCCTGCCGTGGACGCCGTTCGGCTTCACGCCGATGCTCCTGCCGTTTATCGCTTCGCTCTCCCGCCCTGGTTTTTCTTCGCCTCGCTGAGGTCGCGCTCTCCGCCCGCCTGACCGGCTGCTCGCGCACGAAGAGCCGAGTGACCGGTTTGTACCTCCGCTCGCTCGATCCGCTGAAATTCGAAGGGAGCTTACCCATGCGCATCACGATCAATGCAGGCGCAGCCGCGTCTGCTGCCGCTCTTTTCCTCTTTGCTGTTTTCACTCCCGGGCCGGCTTTCGCCTGCGCCACTTGCGGCTGCACTCTGAGCTCGGACGCCGCGATGGGCTATTCCGCCGCCGCCGGCTGGCGCGTCAGTCTGCAGTACGACTACATCAATCAGAACCAGCTGCGGCGTGGCGGCGGAACGGTCTCGCCGGCCCAGGTGGTGAACGATCCCACCACCGGCGAGCTCGAGCACGACACGATCAACCGCATGCTCACCCTGGGGCTGAGCTACAGCCCCAACGCCAAGTGGAACCTCAACCTGCAGCTTCCGTATCTCATCCGCAGCCACAGCAGCTATACCGACTCGACCTCGGCGCCGCTCGACAATTCCCAGCTCGATCCCGCCAACCTGAGCGACTCGCGCCGCTCCAGCCTGGGCGACATGAAATTCATCGTCAGCTACCAGGGCCTGCTGCCGACCCATAACCTCGGTCTGCAGCTCGGCGTGAAGCTGCCGACCGGAAACTACGGCGGGCCGGACGCCTCCGGCACCGGCACGGTGGGGCGCAACCCGGTGACGTTCTCCGGCGGTCCGAGCGGCGGCGAGCTGCTCGACACCAGCCTGCAGCCCGGCACCGGCAGCACTGACCTGATCGTCGGCGCCTATTACTACCAAGCGGTAAGCCAGGACTTCGATGCCTTCGTCAGCGGTCAGTTCCAGGCGGCGGTGGCGCAGAAGCTGAATCAGCCCGGGGCGGACTACCGTCCCGGCAATCTGGGCGTGGTGAGCGTCGGCCTGCGCTACGAGGCGAACCCGAAGATCGTGCCGCAGCTGCAGCTCAATCTGTCGCGCAAGAGCCACGACCAGGGCGCGCTGGCCGACAGCCTCGACACCGCCGGCACGGTCGCCTACCTGAGCCCGGGCGTCACCCTGGCCGCGGGGCAGAATACGCACGTGTACGGCTTCGTGCAGATCCCGGTCTACAGCAGACTCGACGGCTACCAGCTGTTCCCGCGCTGGACCGCGACCGCCGGGCTGAGCTATGCGTTCTAGGCGCGCGTGGCTGCGCGGCGCCGCAGCGCTCGGATTGACCGCAGCCGGATGGCCGCTCGCGGCGCGTGCCAACGATCTCAAGCTGGGTCAGCCCGCGCCGCTGCTCGTGCTGCAAACCCTGGATGCGAAGCGCATTGCGACGCGCGACCTGCTCGGGCGGGTGGTGATCGTTACGTTCTGGGCGACCTGGTGCGATCCCTGCCGCGAGGAATTGCCGCTGCTCTCGGCGTACGCGGCGCGCCATGCGGCACACGGCCTGTCGGTGCTCGGCTTTTGCCTGGACGGCCCGGACAAGCTGCATGAGGTGCGCAAGGTCGCGGCCGGGTTGAGCTTTCCCGTCGGCCTGCTCAGCAGCCCCTGGGCCGGCGGCTACGGCCGCATCTGGCGCCTGCCGGTGAGCTTCGTCATCGACCGCGCCGGGATCCTGCGCTACGACGGCTGGCAGGCCCAAGACCCGTCGTGGACCGAGGCCAGCCTCGAGCAGGTGGTCGACCCCTTGCTGCGCCGCTGAGAGTCTCAGCGGCGCAAGCGGGTAGCGGACCGGAGCGCGACTCGCGCGCCAATCGCAGCCGCGAGTCCGAGCAAGGCGCCGCCCAGGACGTCGGCCGGGAAATGCGCGCCGACCACGATCCTCGACAATCCGACCGCGGCGGCAAAGATCCAGAGTCCCCAGCGTACGACGCGCGGCGCGCCCGGGCTGAGCGCGGCGGCCATCAGGACGGCGAAGGCGGTATGCCCGGATGGAAACGACGCGCCCTGGGCCGCAGGCCCGACGACCGTCACCAGATCCCTGCCCAGCGCCGCCAGCGGACGCGGGAGATCGGCCAGCATTTTCAGCCAGAGCACCAGCAGGCCGGTGATCAGGTATCCGGTCGCGAATCCCACGGCATTCAACTGCGGTATGACCGCGGGACGGAACCAGGCGAGCAGCAGCGCCAGCGCGATCCAGACCGGAAACGTGCGCGCGCTTCCGGTGTTGGTCACGGCGAGCATCACGGCGTCCCACCAAGGCGCGTGTACGCCGTTGAGCCACAGAAAGATCGCGCGGTTGAGGCCCCACCAGCCGTACAGCGGCATCTCGCTTGTCATCACGCGCCCGCGCTCAATGCGCCAGCATCGCGCTCAGCCAGAAGCCCAGTCCGCCAAGCGCAGAGAGGACCGCGACTGCGAACAGCCATACCCGCCCGGTCAGGATCGTCACCGACGCGACGCTGATCGCGATCTGCAGCAGCGTCAGGGCAAAGGCAAAGTTCAGACGCGGCTTTCTCAGGCGCGTGCTCTCCCCGTCCGCCCGGCTGACCTGGCGCTCGAACTCGTTCGCTCTGGCCTGAATCTCTTCCTTCTGCTTCGCGTATTTCGCGAGCTTCTCGTCGTAGCCCTCGTGCTTCGCCGCGGGCGTCAGGGCCTTGGCAAGCTCCATCAGGTGCCCCTTGGTGCTGACTTGCTGATAGTAGGCCCACTGGTTGGACGCCTCGGTCTTCTTCAGCACGGCTTCGTTCTTGAGCAGGATCGCGTCGTTCGCCGTTTCGCTCGCCTCGTGGCCGACGACCGCGCCGAAGGTCGCCATCAGCGCGGTGAAGATCGCAACCCACTGCGCAAGCCCGCGCTCCGGGCCGTGCGGATGGTGCGGCACGTGAACTTCCTCGCTTGTCATGTCATCGTTCTCCCGGCGAAAACCGCGCTGATTCTAACCTCGCTCCTGGTGTACGATCGCTCCTGCCATGGACATTTCAGCGGAAGAAATCAAGGAGTTCTGGCGCGGCTGGTGCCAGCGACGCAAGATCGACGCCCCGCTGGTCGCCCAGGGCGAGGCCGAAATCGACAAGGATCCCGAACGCTGGGCCGACGAAACGATGGATCAGCTGCTCGAGCTGCTCAAGGGCTGAGCGTCCAGTCGCGGATCAGCGCCTCGTACAGCGCGACCGACTGGCGGATTCGCTCCATGCTGCAGTACTCGTCGGTCTGATGCGCCTGCTGCGGCTCGCCCGGACCGAGCACCACGGTCGGCGCACCGCGGTAGACCTTGAGCAGGTTGGCGGCGTCGGTCATGTAGGTCGCGGTCTTGACCTCGGGCGCCGCACCGAGCTCGGCCTTGCAGATCTCGAACACGCGCCGCATCCACGCCTCGCGCGGTTCGGTCCATACCGGCGGCAGATCGGAAAACACGTCCAGCTCGGCCTCGCCCAGCGCCTGTTTCAGACGCGCGATCAGCGCGGCGTGATCCATGCCCGGCACGGTGCGGATGTCGACTCCGATGCGCGCCGAGTCGGGCACCAGATTCACCCCTGCGCCGCCCTCGATCGTGCCGACGTTCATGCTTGGTAAACCCATCACCGGGTGCGCATGGGCGTGGAATTCGAATTGCTCCAGCGCGGCGACCGCGCGCGCCGCCTTGTAGATCGCGTTCTGGCCCAGCTCGGGCATCGAGCCGTGGGCCGAGACGCCGCGGAACGCGGCGTGGAACTTGAGCGAGCCCTTGTGCCCGACGTAGGGCTGGTTCGCGCTCGGCTCGCCCACCACGATCGCGCCGGCCTTGCCCATGAGCTGCGGCAGCGCCGCCAGGTGGCGCGAGCCGATGCAGCCGTTCTCCTCCGACGCGGTGAGCACCAGCACCACGCCCGGCGTGCGCGCGAGCTTGCCGGCGAAAGCCCTGGCCGCGAGCAGCATCGCCGCGACGCCTGCCTTCATGTCGGACGAGCCGCGCCCGTAGAGCCGGTCGCCGTCGGTCTCGCCGGCGAAGGGATCCTTCGCCCACTTGCGCGTGCCGAGCGGCACCACGTCGAGGTGCCCGGTCAGGCACAGCGGCGCTTTCGCGTCCGAGCCGCCGGCGCGCGCGATCACGCTCGTTCGGCCCGCCTCGAATTCCTGGTACTGGACCGCGTAGCCCCACTCCTCGAGCAGCGTGCCGGCGTGGCGCGCGCAGTCCAGCTCGCGCCCGGGCGGGTTCACGGTGTCGAAGCGGAGCAAAGACCGCGTCAGCGTAATGGCGTCCATGCGTAAGATCATAACTCCACTTCGATTGAACCGACCGTACGCGGGCGGAAGTCGATCCGGGCTTTGATCGCGGCGCTCTCACCGGCGAGCTCGCCGTATGCCGCTGTCCAGTGAGTACGCGATCACGTAATCGCCTCGCGTGCTTGCGTCCTTATACCCGCCGGCAGCAATCACCACGTACTGCCGGCCGTCGACGGAATACGTCATCGGCGTCGCCTGGCCGCCAGCGGGGAGCTTCGTTTCCCAGAGGATTTTGCCGGATTCGATGTCGAACGCGCGCAGCCGATCGTCAAGACTGGCAGCGATGAAAACAAGCCCGCTCGCGGTGACGATCGGCCCGCCGATGCTCGGCATGCCGAAGTTCAGGTGGATGAAAGGAGTGTCCCCGAGCGGTACCTGCCATTTTATGGTCCCGTGCACCATGTCCACGGCGGCGAGCGTGCTCCAGGGCGGGCGAACGCAGGGGATGCCCAGCGCGGACTTGAAGATCGTACGGCGCATCGCGAAGGGCGTACCGCTCTGCAGTCCGAATTCCCAGCCGTCATAACGGCCGGAAGCCGCCTGCTTTTTCACCTCGTCTCGCTCGACCAGAGCGAACACGAACGGCAAGTTGTTCGAATTCCCGATTGCCAGCTGACGCGCCGGATCGAATGCGATGCCGCCCCAGTTGAAGCCTCCGGCGGTGCCGGGCTGGACGATGGAGTCCCGAAGCGAAGGTGGCGTGAAGATGCCCTCGGAGCGGTACTGCTCGATGCGCTTGCGGCAGGCGCGCTCGTCGAAGTATGCGATGCCGTACGCGTCGCGCGGGGTGACTGGACCCTGGCGCACGAGCGGCGGCGGGGCCAGCGGAAAAGGCTGCGTGCGGGCTGGCGTTTCGCCGGGAGCACCGTCTTGCGGCACTTGCCGTTCGACGATCGGGAAAATCGGTACACCCGTTCTGCGGTCGAACGTGAACAGCAGCCCCATCTTCGTCGGCTGAATGACCGCCGGGATTTCCATGCCTGCATGTAGCAGAGTAACCAGTG
>JBOIFB010000159.1:0-6921 GCA_050741415.1 Burkholderiales bacterium
CGCCCGCCGAGATGGAGTAGTAGCCCAGCACCTGCCGCGGCCTGTCAGCTCCCGTTGCGACGAAGGTCTTCGCGATGCCCGATTCATGGTTCTGGCGCGCGAAGCGCGCCAAGTAATCGTCGAGAGCCTGTTCGCCGCAAGCAAAGCGGCTTCGATCGTGGGATCTGGCAAGCGGCTCGATCCGCCAGCTATCGCTCACCGCGCGCGGCCCGGCGGCCAAGGTAGCGCTTCGCTGCCGCCTCGAGTCTTGGCCGCCGACGCTCGGGCTTCTCGAGACCGGACAGAAAAACGCGCCAGTCGCGCACCGTCAGCGTAAGCGTCTCGCGCCGGGCCACGACCTCCTTGGCTCGCTCTGCCGCGCTTGAGACAAGAAAGCTCGACAACGACATCCCGGAATAGGACGCGGCCCGGGCGAGCAGCGTCTTCAGCTCAGCGGAAACGCGAAGGTCGATGCGCTCGTCACGCTCGGTGGTGGAAATTGCCATGTGCTTGCCTCCGGGGGGCATTGTACCACGTACGGAATATGTACGGGGCAATTCTGGGGTCTGACTGGACGTATCCGTGGCGGAGACTGCCGCCCGCGAGATAAAATCGATATCGAATATCTGCGGAAGCTTGCTGATGGCGCGAAGTAATAGGAAGGCGATCGAGTGGAGTCTGACGACCCGGGAAGGTGCCGAACGCGAGCAGCTGCGCCGCTGGGGGCAGCTTTCGCTCGCGGAGATCGTGCGCACGCAGGAAGAGATGCAGGGCCTCGCCGACATGCTCGGCGCGCTCGGCGCCGGCGCGAGGTAAAGTGAGATGAAGAAGCTCACGTTTTCCCTTGCGAAACGCGAAACCGTCTCTCGCCGCGCGCACGATGCCCTCGCCGGCAAGCGCCGCGGAGCGCATATTTCGTTCGCTTCAACCGATCTGTTGTGGAAGTTGCTTACCGCCAGGCGTTGGGAATTGCTCAAGACCATGACTGGGGGCGGAGCAATGACGCTCAGCGAAGCGGCGCGTCGCGCAGGCTACGACGTGAAGGCGGTCCACGGCGACGTGCATGCCTTGCTTGCGGCAGGCGTGCTTCGGGGGAACGCGGACGGAAGGATTGAGTTTCCGTTTGACGCCGTGCACGTGGACTTCATGCTCAAGGTGGCGTAGGGCTTGAGTAGCACCAATCGAAAAGGAGAAAGGAGCGAACCCATGACGTAGCTATTCCGAAAAGGAGGCTTCGTCATGTCACGCACTTATCGCCGCCGCGGGCAGCGCCACGACTATGATTTTGTGCTGCGCGATTACTGCTGGATCGACGGCACTCTGGTCCGTTTTTGGATCGACCAGCATTCAAAGGAAGGACGGCGCGCGCTTGCTCGCTTTCACTCGGATGCGTTCTGCACCTTGAAGAGCCCTGCACCTCGCTGGTACCGGCGCATCTTCGATCATCGCCAGCGCACGCTCAACACGAGGCAGCTGCGGCGCTGGCTCGACGATCCGAGCTACGACCCCATATTCGATGTTCGCCGCAGGCACAGCGCAACCTGGGCCTGGTGGTAATGAGAGCGGAGTCCAGATTTGGCCTCGTTTGCACAGAGTCGACCTAGATTTCCGGTGTAGGTCGCGGTGTAGGTCACGCGCGCGCAGCGCGATTTCTCATAGGGAAAACAGGCTACTGCATCATGGGGGTATGTCCAGAAAATCCGGACGAATCCGACCCCTTGTCCTTCACGCCGGTTTGCGCTGTAATACCTTGTCGCTGCAAGAGAAATTAACCTTGATCTATGTTTCTTCTGTTCAAGACCGGGCAAGTCTTTGCAAGTCCTTGTCCGCCGATTCAGTGTAGGTGCCGGTATAGGTCGCCCTTTGGCGAGGATGCGTGGTGCGTAAACCTACACTGAAACAACCGCAGCCCCTGACCGCTGCGATTATCGCGTACATGCAGGCTGGCGAGGAACGCGGCGACGCCCAGTGTGCCGGGTTGCGCGTGCGCTGCCTGGCTTCGGGGCAGAAGGTCTTCTTCTATCGCTACCGCGCCCGCGATGGCGCGCTGCGTGAGATCAGGCTGGGCGAGGTCGGGCCGCTCACGCTCACGAAGGCGCGGGACGCTGTCGCTGGTGCTGCTGACCGGCTGTCGGTCGGGCGAGGTAGTCGCCGCGCTCTGGTGCGACACAGACCTAGACCGGGGTGTGTGGACAATCCGCGAGACCAAGAACGGCGAGCCGCACGACGTGATGCTCCCGCGGCAGGCAGTCGAGCTACTGAAGTCTCGCCACGGAATGGATCAGGTGTACGTGTTCCCGTCCCCACGGGGTGGCCGGCACGTGGCGCAGAAAGTCCTCGGCTTTGCCCAGTACTATGCGCGGCAGCGGGACGGCGACAAGCCGGCGCCGGACCCCATCGAGGTGCCCTGGACCGTCCACGATCTTCGCCGCACGGTCGCGACCGGGCTGGCAAAGCTCGGCTGCCCGCGGGTCGTGCAGGACCGCATCCTCAACCACGTCGATAGTTCGGTTAGCGCCATCTACGACGTGCACCGCTACAGCGCCGAGGCGCGGGACTGGTTGCAAAAATGGGCGGACTATCTTGAGGCGCTGACCGCGCACAACGTGGTGCCGCTGCGCGCGGCCTGATGGCGGGAGACTTATTGAAAAGCATTGAGTTGTCGTAGCGTGGCTACGTACCAACACAAGACACCGCTGGTAACGCTTGCCGCTATTAACGAATAGCGTTAATATCTGCTTGTGATCAAGTCCTTCGCGGACAAGGACACCGCCCGAGTGTTTGCCCGGGAGTACGTGCGCCGGTTCCCGTCAACGCTGCATCCGGTGGCTTGGCGCAAGCTCGCGCAGCTGCACGCGGCAACGCGCCTTGACACTCTTCGGCTCCCGCCGGGCAACCAGCTCGAAGCGCTGAAGCGCGACCGGGCGGGGCAGCACAGCATTCGCATCAACGACCAGTGGCGCATCTGCTTTGTCTGGAGAGACGGCGACGCCCACCAGGTCGAGATCGTGGACTACCACTGAAGGAGAACGACATGGCCAAGCGCAAATTCGACCCGGTGCACCCCGGCGTGGTCCTCGCCGAGGACTTCCTCAAAGGGCTGGAAATCAGCCAGTACCGTCTCGCCAAGGGCATCGGCGTATCGCCGAGGCGTATCAACGAAATCGTCCAGGGCAAGCGCGGCATCACCGCCGACACGGCGCTGCGGCTCGGAAAGTTCTTCGGCATGGAAGCGCAGTTCTGGATGAACTTGCAATCGCACTACGACCTGGAAGTCGCGAAAGACGCCATCGCCGGCAAACTCGACCGCGAGGTCGAAGTGCTGAAGGCTGCCTGAGAGAAAAATCGCTATGCCGACACTGGATTTCAAGGGAAAGTCGTTCGTCTACGCACACCATCTCTCGGTCCCATTCCGGGAACTGATTATCGATGCGAAGAAATCGTTGCCGGCTAAAGGACAAAAGCCGTCTCTCGACGACAATCTCATCATCCACGGCGACAAGCTGTTCGAACTCCTACGGCCAAGGGAATCGGGGCGAAGGGTGGTGAGGTAAAGGGCGAGTGGGAAGGACGGCTTACGCGCTTTTTATCTCGCCTCGAAGCAAAGGCCGAGGACCGCCGATACGGATTTATGTTTAAGCCGCCAGCGGCCGCCCTCAAATACGACTGGCTAGCGAAGCAAGTAGCGAATTTGCTTGCGCCTGGTGAAGACAAGCACGGCATAAAGGTGGTGGATTTCTCCGAAGTCCCCTCGGACGTGCTCCCTGTCGTCACGGGCGTATTCGCGCGACTGCTTTACGATGTTCAGTTCTGGATGCAGCCGGAGAAGCGAACTCCGTTCGTTTTCGTGTGCGACGAGGCCCATCTATACTTGCCTGTCCGCGATGATGCCGATGCAGTAGAGAAGCAGGCTCTCTACTCCTTCGAGCGCATCGCAAAGAAAGGCCGAAAGTACGGTGTCTCCCTGCTTGTGGTGAGTCAACGTCCCTCGGATGTGAGTCGCACCATCCTCAGCCAGTGCAACAACTTCCTTATCCTCCGACTGACGAACGATCAAGATCAAAATGTTGTTCGTCGCCTCATGCCGGACTCCTTGGCTGGTGTCCTTGACGGCTTGCCGCTGCTCGACACGGGAGAAGCCTTGTTGCTCGGCGACGCCATACTCCTGCCCGCGCGAATTAAGTTGAAGTTCCCGGCCATCGAGCCACTAAGTCAGACGCGAAACTTCTGGCAAGAATGGGGAGACAAGGCCTCGGACCCTGCCGCAGTTGCTGCTGCAGTCGAAACGCTTCGCCGACAATCTCGCACGGCTTCGAAGGGGGCGTGATCCTTCGTTTCCGAGGCCGAGACAGATCGGCAGCGAGTTCTCCATCGGATGGCTGCGCGGCGAAGTGATGGAATGGCTCAACTCTCAGCCACGGGCCGAGTTCAACGGACTGGATGCGGTGGAGCGGCGGAGGAGGGCGCGAGGGTCCGGCGCGGCGGTATAGGTCGCAGTGTAGGTCACGCGAATTTCCCCGAGATTTTCATAGGGGATTCGCCCTCGTGCATCATCGGGGTGTGGGCGTCGGGCCGTTCCATTTGGCGCGAGGGTACACTAAGACTGCACAGGCCCACGCCCGAGCTTCGGCGGCTCAGGAGACTATGCGATCCAGTCTGCGATCCATCCCGCAGTTGCTGGTGATGACCGCTGTCGTCACCAGTGCGCTGTGCGTGCCCGTCGGGGCGCTGCTGGCGTTTATCGCTTTTGCGCTGTTCGGTGTTTCGCTGCGTGCCTTTGTCACCTTCGACGGATGGCTTGCGCCTTTCCCTGGTCTATTGGCGTGGTGGGCCGTACTTTTCCTCCCGGCGCTCGTGTACGCGGCGTACGCGATGCCGTGGAGCCCGAGAGACTAGGGCGGCCGCCGCCGATGCCGCCGTTCGCCATCCGCAGGAATCGCTCGCGCGCTCCGGAGCTGAACCCATTCGGCTGGGAGGCGAACCGGCGCAACCTGGAACTGGCCATCGAGCGCACGCACCGCCAGGGGCTCATCGCGCGTCGCTACTCGATCGACGAGCTGATCGACGAGGTCACTGGAGAATTCGCATGATCATCGACTGCCACGGCCACTACACCACCGCGCCTAAGGCGCTGGAGGAATACCGGAAGCGCCAGCTGGCGGATTCCGGCACGCTCCGCTACGCGCCCGCCAGGGGCGCGATCGCGATCAGCGACGACCAGATCCGCGCCAGCCTGGAATCGGCGCAGCTGCGCATGCAGCGCGAGCGCGGCACCGACCTGACGATCTTCTCGCCGCGCGCGAGTGCGATGGGCCATCACCTGGGCGACGCGGCCGCCAACCGCTTCTGGTCCGAGCACTGCAATGAGCTGATCCACCGCGTGTGCGCGCTCTACCACCGCGTTCATGCAGCTGCTGACCTCCGACCTGTTCAAGGACTTCCCGACCCTCAAGTTCGTCATCCCGCACGGCGGCGGCGCGGTGCCCTACCACTGGGGGCGCTACCGCGGCCTGGCGCAGGACATGGGTCGGCCGCCGCTCAAGGATCTGCTGCTCGGCAACGTCTACTTCGACACTTGCGTCTACCACCGGCCCGGAATCGAGCTGCTGCTCAAGGTGATCCCGGCCGACAACATCCTGTTCGCCTCGGAGATGGTCGGCGCGGTGCGCGGCATCGACCCGGAGACCGGGCAGCACTACGACGACACCAGGCGCTACATCGACGCGATCGACTGGCTCGGCGCCGCCGAGCGCGAAAAGATCTTCCGGGGCAACGTCGAGAAGGTCTACCCGCGTCTCAGAACTGCGCCGCGTACTGTGCCGGGTCGATGCGCGCGCCGATGACGAGCGGCCGGTCGGTCGGGCGCTTGGCCGCGAGCACCCGCTCGAGCGCGGCGGCGGAATCGACCGCCTCGCCCTCGCAGCCCATCGAGCGCGCGAGCATCGGGATGTCGGTCGGGGTGATCAGCGTGCCCCAGCTCGGGTAGTTGCGCTTGGCCTGCTTGAGCTCGATGCGGTTCAGGCTGTCGTCGCAGAACACGACCACCAAGGGGTCGATCTTCAGGCTCGAAGCGAGCTGAAGCTCGCCCTGCACCATGGCCAACCCGCCGTCGCCGGTGAAGCACACGACCGGACGCTCGGGGTGCACCAGCTTGGCGGCGATCGCGGCCGGCAGCGAGAATCCCATCGACGACAGGCCGTTGGTCATCAGCGTCGCGCGCGGCGCGTAGCTGGTCCAGCCCTGGCCCACCAGCAGCTTGTGCGAGCCGACGTCGGTGGTGGCGATCGCCTCGCGCGGCGAAGTGCGCCTCACCACGTCGATCACGTCGGTCGGGTTGAGCCGTCCGGAGACGCGCCCCTCGTAGTACTTTGCCGTCAGCGCCGCGCGGTGCGCCGCGACTTCCTTCTCGCTCCAGCGCGGCTCGCCGCGGCAGGCCGCAGTAAGCGCCTCGAGGATGGCGCCGACCGGGCCCACCAGTTCGAGCTCGGCCGGGTAGACCTGGTCGATGTTCGGCAGTGAGTCGATGTGGATCGTGGGAACCGCGAGCTTCCAGGGCTTGATCAGCTCGACCGCGTCGAATCCGGCCGCAAGCAGCAGGTCGCAGCCGGCGAGAAACTGCCACACGAAGTCGTTGCACGCCATGTCGAGCGTGCCGGCGTAGAACGGGTGGTCCTCGGCCAGCACGCCCTTCGCCATCGGCGCGACCACGACCGGACAGCCGAGCGTTTCGGCCAGGCGCGCGAGCGGGATCGAAGCGCCGGCGCGCAGCGCGCCGATGCCGGCCAGGATCACCGGCCGGCGCGCCTTGGCGATCCTTGCCGCCGCGTCCGCGGCGGCGGCGTCCGCAGCGAAGGCGAGCGGGAATTCGCGCGCGGCCAGGGGCGGAATCGCGATTCGGTCGTCCTTCGCCTCGGCACCGACGACGTCGGCCGCCGTGGTGAT
>JBOIFB010000160.1:0-6899 GCA_050741415.1 Burkholderiales bacterium
CCTCAATGCGCTCGGTTACGCAGGCAGGCACTTCGAGCTGATCCGCGCCGAGGAACCGGCGAGCCTGGAACGCGCTCTGTGGGCGATGCAGCCGGCCCAGAGCGTGTCGACGACAGCGGGATTCAATCTCGCGGCCGAAAAGCGCGGCGTGCTTGACTTCGAGCTCGACCACCTAGCCCGGCACGCGCCCGCGCCGCAGGAGAGAATTGCGCTGGCGAAGGGCGCGCCGTACGGCGCGGTGGTGATCGACAAGCAGAGCTGCACCCTGTGCAAGGCCTGCGTCGGCGCCTGCCCGGAAGCCGCGCTGCAGGACGCGCCGGAGACGCCGGCGCTGCGCTTCATCGAGCGCAATTGCGTCCAGTGCGGGCTTTGTGCCGACACCTGTCCCGAGGGCTCGATCTCGCTCGTGCCGCGGCTGCTGCTCACGCCGCAGGCGAAGCAGGCGGTGACCCTGAACGAGGCCGAGCCGTTCAACTGCGTGCGCTGCGGCACGCCCTTCGGTACGCGGCAGCTCATCGACAACATGCTCGGCAAGCTCACCGCGCATTCGATGTTCGCTGGCGGCGGCGCGCTGCGGCGGCTGCAGATGTGCGCCGACTGCCGCGTAGTCGACATGATGGAGGCGAAGGACGAAGCCTCGATTCTCGACTACACGGAGCGCAAATGATCGCGGACGCCGCCCCGTTGCAGTATGTTCCGGCGCTCGTGCCAGAGGAGGCGGCGCGGGCCGACTTCTACGGCCTGCTGGCACGGCTTTTCTGCGCTGCACCGGACGAGGCTCTGCTGGAAACGCTGGCGGCTGCGGACGAGATCGTCGCCGAGGACAGCGCGGCGTCGTTCGCGCTCGCGTGGCGCGACCTGGCGCTCGCCGCCGCGGCGGCGGACGCGGCGGCGGTGGCGCAGGAGTACCAGACGTTATTTGTCGGTACCGGCAGGGCGCCGGTGTCGCTCTACGCCGCGACTTATCTGGTCAACACTGCGGTCGATGCGCCGCTGGTGGAATTGCGTAATTACCTCGCAACGCGAAATCTTGCGCGCCGAACATCGGTGTTCGAGCCCGAGGATCATTTCGCTGCCCTGTGCGAGTTGATGCGTCTCCTTATTGCAGAGCAGCATGCGCCGCTGGCGGAGCAGATGTCGGTTTTCAGCCACTTCCTGTGGCCAGCCACGGCGCCGTTGTGCGCCGCGATATGCGGCGCCGAGCAGGCGGTCTTTTATCGCGCCGTAGCGTGTTTCGCAGAGCGGTTCCTCGAGATTGAATATGCGGCGTTCCGCATGTAAGAATGTGCGGCACTGTGCATAACTGAACACGACGCCTGCGGTCGGCTCGCCACGGGCGGCACAAAACAGATGGAGGCGATCATGAGCGAACGCGTCCCACGCCTTTCCCGGCGCAACTTCCTCCTTTCGATCGGCGCCGGCAGTGCGGCCACGGCAGCGGCGATCGTCGCCAAAACCGGCGCGAACGCTCCGGCAACCACCGCCGCCGCGGACAGTCGCGCGCGCCGCGGCTACCGCGTCTCGGAGCACGTGAGTAACTATTACCGCACCACCAAGGTCTGAGGAGGCCGCCATGCTGCTGACCAGGAAATCCGGATCCTCCGCGGTGCCGCATGCGCGTCTTTCGCGCGCAGTCCCGGCGACGCTGGCTAAGACCATCGACCGGCGTGCGTTCCTCAAGCGCTCGGGCGTCACGCTCGGCGCGGGCGCGCTCGCGAGTCAGTTGCCGTTCAACATGATCGGCAAGGCCGAGGCGACCGAAACGCCGTGGCAAACCGGTCAGGTCGAGGTGCGTCGCACCGTGTGTACGCACTGCTCGGTGGGTTGCGCAATCGACGCGGTGGTGCAAAACGGCGTGTGGATCCGGCAGGAGCCGGTGTTCGATTCGCCGCTCAGCCTGGGCGGGCACTGCGCCAAGGGCGCTTCGGCGCGCGAGCACGGCATCACGCACGACTCGCACCGGCTCAAATACCCGATGAAGCTCGAAGGCGGCCAGTGGAAGAAGATCTCCTGGGACCAGGCCTACGACGAGATTTCGAAAAAGCTGCTCGATATCAGGAAGGAGAGCGGCCCCGACGCGCTGTTCCTGGTCGGCTCCTCCAAGCACGGCAACGAACAAAGCGAGTTGCTGTGCAAATGGATTCGCCTGTGGGGCACGAACAACGCCGATCACCAGGCGCGCATCTGCCACTCGACCACCGTGGCGGGCCTTGGCCAGACCTGGGGCTACGGCGCGATGACCAATTCGTACAACGACGAGCAGAACTCCAAGTGCCTGCTGTTTTTCGGCTCGAACGCCGCCGAGGCGCACCCGGTGTCGATGATTCACACGCTGCACGCGAAGGAAAACGGCGCCAAGGTGATCGTCGCGGACCCGCGCTTTACGCGCACCGCGGCCAAGGCGGACAAATTCGTACGCGTGCGCTCCGGCGCCGACGTCGCGTTCCTGTTCGGGATCCTGTACCACATCTTCAAGAACGGCTGGGAGGACAAGCAATACCTGCACGATCGCGTCTACGGCATGGACCAGGTCAAGCAGGAGGTGCTGGCCAAGTACACGCCGGAAGCGGTCGAGGACGTCACCGGCGTGCCCGAGAAGGAGATGTACGAGGTCGCGAAGATGATGTCGGACAACCGCCCCGGATTCATCATTTGGGCGATGGGCCAGACGCAGCACAACAATGCCAACGGGATCGTGCGGGCGACCAACATCGTCCAGCTCGCCCTTGGCAACGTCGGCCGCTCGGGCGGGGGCTGCAACGTCTACCGCGGGCACGATAACGTGCAGGGCGCAACCGACATCGGCCCGAATCCGGACACCCTGCCGGGCTATTACCCGGTGGCCGTGCCGGGTTCCTGGGCGCACTGGTCGCGCGTGTGGAACATCGACTTGAAGTGGCTGGAGGGGCGCTACGCACCCGGCATGATGGCCAAGCCGGGCATGACGGTGTCGCGCTGGATCGACGGCGTGCTGGAGAAAAACGACGCGATCGACCAGGGCCCGAACCTGCGCGCAATCATCTACTGGGGCCACGCGCCGAACTCGCAAACGCGCGGGCGCGAGATGCTCGATGCGATGAAGAAGCTCGACCTCATGGTGGTGATCGATCCGTATCCGTCGGCGAGCGCCTCGATGTTCGCGATGGTAAGAAAGGATGGGGCCTACCTGCTGCCGGCCGCCTCTCAGTACGAAACCTACGGCAGCGTCACCGCCTCGAACCGCTCGCTGCAGTGGCGCGAGAAGGTGATCGAGCCGTTGTTCGAAGCGCGCACCGACCAGATGATCATGTACCAGCTGGCGCAGAAGCTCGGCTTTGACGAGCAGTTCCTGGGCAAGGCGAACGGCAAGCAGGTGGTCGGCCTGGTGAAGGGCAAGGGCGGGATGGACGAGCCCAATCTGGAGGACGTGCTGCGCAATGAGGTCAACGGCGGGTGCTGGACGATCGGCTATACCGGTCAATCGCCCGAGCGGTTGAAGGCGCACATGAGAAACATGCACGTATTTGACGTGAAGACGCTCAAGGCGCGCGGCGGCAAGGACGCCGCGACGGGCTACGACCTGACGGGGGATTACTTCGGCTTGCCGTGGCCATGCTACGGCACGGCGGCGATCAAGCATCCAGGCACGCCGAATCTGTACGACACGCACAAGAACGTGATGGACGGAGGTCACACGTTCAGGGCGCTGTTCGGGATCGAGAAGGACGGCGTGAACCTGCTCGCCGAGGACGGCATCGCCTCCAAGGGCAGCGACATCACGATGGGCTATCCGCAGTTCAACGCCGAGTTTCTCAAGAAGCTCGGTTGGTGGGGCGAGCTCACCGACGGCGAGCAAAAGGAGGCCCAGGGCAAATCCTGGACCACCGACCTCTCGGGGGGCATCCAGCGCGTGGTCATGAAGCACGGCTGCGTGCCCTTTGGCAACGCCAAGGCGCGCGCGGTGGTGTGGAACTGGCCCGACCAGATTCCGATCCACCGCGAGCCGATCTTCAGCCCGCGCCCGGATCTGGTCAAGAAGTGGCCTGCGAACGACGACGTGAAGGTCCTCTGGCGCCTGCCGACGCTGTTCAAGTCGCTGCAGGACAAGGCGGTCCAGGACGAGGACTACAAGCACTTCCCGCTCATTCTCACCAGCGGACGCAAAGTCGAGTACGAGGGCGGGGGCGAGGAGACGCGCTCGAACCGGTGGCTCGCCGAGCTGGTGCAGGAGAACTACGTCGAGATCAGCCCCAAGGCTGCTGCCGACCGCAGTATTCGCGACAACGAATACGTGTGGTTGAGCACGCCCGAAGGCGCGAAGCTCAAGCTGCGGGCGTGGGTGACCGAGCGCGTGGGCCCGGACACCTGCTTCGTGATGTTCCACTTCTCGGGCTGGTGGCAGGGCAAGGACATGCTGCCCTACTATCCCGAGGGCGCACATCCCTACGTTCGCGGCGAGGCGATCAACACCGCGACCACCTACGGCTACGATCGGATGACGATGATGCAGGAAAGCAAGACCACGCTTTGCCAGGTTGCGAAGGCATAAGGAGAACGCCATGGCCAGAATGAAATTCCTGTGCGATGCCGAGCGCTGCATCGACTGCAACGGCTGCGTGACCGCCTGTAAGAACGAGAACGAGGTGCCCTGGGGCGTGAACCGGCGACGCGTGGTCACGGTCAACGACGGCGTGCCGGGGGCCGAAAAGTCGATTTCGGTGGCCTGCATGCACTGCTCGGACGCACCGTGCATGGCGGTGTGCCCGGTGGACTGCTTCTACCATACCGATGACGGGCTGGTGCTGCACGACAAGGACCTGTGCATCGGCTGCGGCTACTGCTTTTACGCCTGCCCGTTCGGCGCGCCGCAGTTCCCGCAGGCGGGGGCGTTCGGGCTGCGCGGCAAGATGGACAAGTGCACCTTCTGCGCGGGCGGCCCCGAACCCGATCGCTCGGAGGCGGAGTTCAAGCAGTACGGCAGGAACCGCCTCTCGGAGGGCAAGCTGCCGCTGTGCGCCGAGATGTGCTCGACCAAGGCGCTGCTTGCCGGAGACGGCGACGTGATCGCGGACATCTACCGCCAGCGCGTCACGGTGCGCGGCAAGGGGTCGGAAGTCTGGGGCTGGGGCACCGCCTACGGTCCGGCCAAGGGCGGGCAGCCCGCCGCCGGGAGCAAGTCATGAGCGCGCGCGCGGTGGTGGTGTTCGTTGCGGCGCTGGGACTGGTTGCGCTCTCGGGCTGCGGCGAGCGCCCGCAGACGGCGTCTTTCCATCAGGGCAAGTATCAGGGCAAGCCCGACGCGCAGCCCTGGAACAATGCGCCGCTTGCCTACGGCAGCGCCAAGTGGACCCAGGGCGACAAGACGACCTGGGAGGCCGAGGTCAAGAATCGTACCCAGTCGCAGAACGAGTACGTGCGCATCGTCCACTAGCGCCCCCCGCGCCGCCAGGAGGAAGACATGAGCAAGCTATGCAAACTGTTCGGAGCCCTGTTCCTGTTGGCTGCGCTCGCGCTTCCGGGCACGGTGCGCGCCCAGGCTCCCGAAGGCGCCTCGGCCAAGGAGCAGGTCATCCGCTCTCACGAGCAGCCGGGCAACAACGCGCCGGTATGGCGCGCGGCGAACGGCCAGTCGAACCACATCACGGTGCCCGGGCGCGAGATGGGAGTACTGATCCAGGGGCCGCTGCGCTTTCCGGGGCAAAGCGCCTTTGCCACCGCGGGTGAGGCGTGGCGCAACTTCCGCAATGGCCCGCTCACGCTCTACGGCGGCTGGCTGCTGATCGTGGCCGCGGCGGTGATCCTGGTCTACTACCTGGTCAGGGGCGCGATCAAGCTCAAGAATGCGCCCACGGGCCGCCTGATCGAGCGCTTCAGCAGCCTGGAGCGGATCATCCACTGGAGCACGGCGATTACCTTCGTGATCCTCGCGCTCTCGGGGCTGACGATCCTGTTCGGCAAGTTCGTGCTGCTGCCGGTCATCGGCTACACGCTGTTCGCCTGGCTCTCGGCGCTGGCGAAGAATCTGCACAACTTCGTCGGCCCGTTGTTCATCCTCAGTCTGCTGCTGACGATCATCGTATTCATCAAGGACAACTTCTGGCGCGCGGGCGACGCCAAGTGGATTGCGCGGGCGGGCGGCCTGTTCGGCGGCGGCGACGTTCCCTCGGGGCGCTTCAATTTCGGAGAGAAGGGCTGGTTCTGGGTCGGTGTGGTGCTGCTCGGGGTGATCATGAGCGTCACGGGCTTGATCATGCTATTCCCGAACTTCGACCAGGTGCGCGAGACGATGCAGCAGGCGGACGTGATTCACGTCGTCGGTGCGATGATCTTCATCGCGCTGTCCTTCGGCCACATCTACCTGGGCACCATCGGCATGCATGGGGCCTACCAGTCGATGCGCACCGGCTACGTGGACGAGACCTGGGCCAAGGAGCACCACGAGCTCTGGTATGAAGACATCAAGTCGGGCAAGGTGCCGGCCAAGTCCACCGGCGCGGCGGCGGGGGCAGCGCAGGCCCAGCACCAGAATTGAAAGCAAGGAGACAACCGTCATGAAGCACACCGCCATCGTCACCGCATTCGCCGCCAGCCTCGCTCTGGGCGCCTTCGCCGCGCAGGCCAAGTTGCCCCCGGCGCCGCTCAAGACCGACGCAGAGCAAGCCGCCGCCGCCCAGAAGGCCTCTGCGGCGAAAGCCCACGCGGCGGCCGACGTGCAGATGGCCGAGGACAAGGCGTTGGCGAATTACCGCAGGAACAAGGGCATCGCCATGCCGATGGCCGAGAAGAAGCACAAAAGGAGGTAACTTTCGGGGTGGTGCGGTTTGAAGGGCGCCGAACGGCGCCCTTTTCGTATGCGCTATCAGCCTTCGGCCAAGAACAGCCTCGAGTTCGACGCCTTCCTGCGGATCGCCAGCGCAGGT
>JBOIFB010000161.1:0-6797 GCA_050741415.1 Burkholderiales bacterium
GAGCGGCAGTGCCTTCAGCACTTCGAGTTCGGACAGGCCACCGCCGATCGGGAGCTTTTTTTGCAGACCAAACTGCACCGCCTGCTTCATGCAGTTGACGAGGTCTTGACCGTCAACCAGCAGGATCAGCACGTCCGGGTGGGTCGACTGGGCCTTGATGAGGTAAGACGAGAAATCAGTGGTGCCGAGCGGCGACAACGAGTTTCCGAGCACCGTGCCGCCCATGCTTTGCAGAATCTTGGCGTACGCCGCCTGAAAAGTATGGCCAAACGCGTAGTCCGGGGTGATGAAATACCACTTCTTACCGAATTTCTTCACCAGCGTGTTGACCAAGCCTGCTGCCAGCATGTAGGTGGTCGTGCAGATGCGGAACGTCGTCCAATGGCATTGGCTGCCCGTGACCGGATCCGTATGCCCACCGGTCACCATGTAAGGGATGCCCTTCTGGTGTGCAACCTGATTCACCGACAGCGCAGTCGCCGACGACACCGCGCCCATGATCATCGAGCAGCCGTCCTTCTCGATCAGCTTGTGCGCCTTCTGGGCGGCGAGACCGGCATTCGCGTTGTCGTCTTCGACCACAAGCTCGACTGGGCGGCCGAGGATTCCGCCCTTGGCGTTGACTTCCGCCAACGCCATCTTGGCTCCGCGAACTTCGCTTTCTCCTTCGGCAGCGTAGGTTCCGGTCAACGGATCGTGCATGCCGATCTTGATCGGCGATTCACTTGCGCCCCACGAGACTTCCGACTGTGCAAACAACGGCGCGGCGCCAAGGGCGAGCGCCGCCTTCAGCGCATCGCGCCGAGAAAAATGATTCATGTCTTCCTCCGTTTCGGGATGGTAATCGTTTGGACTGCGGCACGGCGCCGAGACTGCAGGCACGTCAACGCTGTACCGCACCGTGTTGTGCCTCGCTAGTTTAGTGGCGGGATTTGCGGCCTGTCCACGCACCTGCCTCGAATATTGTCTCGGCGCGCGGGGTCGTTTCGCAAGATCGTATCTGGCGTCAGGTAGAAATCAGTGTCGCGTCAGCCAGTAGACGGAATGCGACCGCGCTGCAGCGAGTTTGATATTTGCGCGGCCTGCATCCGTTTAGCACGCCACAATCGGGCCACCGACACGAGATCGACTTCCCCGCTACAAACTATGGTGGCGAGGCAAGAAGGTCGAAACCGGTGAAGTCTTGGAGGCGGGGGTCGGAATCGAACCGGCGTCCACGGCTTTGCAGGCCGCTGCATGACCACTCTGCCACCCCGCCGAGGGCTTGGAGCAAAAAGAGAGAGCCCCTAAAGGCTCTCCTCGATGGAATCTGGAGCGGGAAAGGAGTCTCGAACTCCCGACCTCAACCTTGGCAAGGTTGCGCTCTACCAACTGAGCTATTCCCGCAATGACGAGCGCTGAATTATAAGGCCATCCCGGTCGCCGCTCAACCCGTCCCGGCGGCATGCGGAAGGGCCCTGCGCAGGTAGTACATCATTGAAATGACGGTGAGTACGGCGGCCACGTTGATCAGCAACGTGCCGAGCACCTGGCAATTGATCATGCCGAAGAGATCATCGTGATAGAGCAACAACGGCACGGCGATCATCTGGCTGACCGTCTTGATCTTGCCGACGTATGCGACCGCCACGCTCGTGGCCTTCCCGATCTTGGCCATCCATTCGCGCAGCGCAGAAATCGCTATTTCTCGTCCGATGATGATCAGCGCGACGGCTGACTCGACCCGGTCGAGCTGCAATAGCACGATCAGGGCTCCCACCACCATCAGTTTGTCTGCCACCGGGTCAAGAAATGCTCCGAACGCGGACATTTGATCTAGCTTTCTGGCGAGGTAGCCGTCCAGCCAGTCCGTGACGGCAGCGAAGACGAAGATCGCCGTTGCCGCAATATTCTTGCTCGGCATCGGCAACCAGGCCTCCGGCAGATAGAACACTCCGACGATGAGCGGGATCAGAACTATACGCAGCCAAGTGATCAGGTTGGGTAGATTGAGCGGCATCAGCTGCCCGCCTGATCGTGGAGATAGCGATAGATCTGCTCGGCGAGGCCGCGGCTGATTCCGTCCACCTTGCAAAGCTCGTCCACTGCGGCGGCGTGCACCTCGCGCAATCCACCGAAGTGTGCCAGCAGCCGCTGCCGTCGCTTGGTCCCTACCCCCGGGATCTCGTTCAGCGACGATGTCGTTCGCGATCTTCCGCGCCGGGCACGATGGCCAAGAATCGCGAACCGATGCGCCTCGTCGCGTATGCTTTGAATCAGGTGCAAGCCGGGGTGCTGCGGCGGAAGAATCATGCTGCGGCCCTCTGCTTCGAACACCAGTTCCTCGAGTCCCGGCTTGCGCAGCCGGCCTTTGGCAACACCTACGACGCCAACGTCGTTCAGACCGAGCTCGACCAACGCCGCCTTGGCGGCGCCTACCTGCCCCTTGCCGCCATCGATGAGGATGAGATCCGGAATCTTGCCTGCCTCTGCCGTTACGCGCTCGTACCGCCTCGCAAGCGCCTGCCGCATCGCTGCGTAATCGTCACCCGGGGTGACATCGCGAATGTTATACCGTCTGTATTGGCTTTTCTGCATTGCGTGATGGTCGTACACAACGCAGGAGGCGACAGCCGCCTCGCCCATCGTATGACTGACATCAAAGCACTCGATTCGTTCTGTCGAAGCCGGCAGTCCGAGCGCCTCGCGCAACGCTGCAGTTCGCACCTCCTGGGTGGTCCGCTCGCGCTCGCGATGCAAGGTCGCGAGCTGGGCGTTCTTGCGCGCCATATCGAGCCAGACGCGTCGCTCGCCATGAGCCGGCGCGACGATCTGCGTCCCACGCGGTGCGTTCTGGCTCAGCACCGTCTCAAGAGCGGTGCGATCGAGCGCGTCGCTCGTCAGTATGAGCGGCGGTACCGGTTGCTCGAGATAATGTTGCTCGAGGAACGCCGCGAGAACTTCGCCGGCGGTGGCCCCTTCGGCATTCTGCGGAAAGAAACTGCGATCCCCGACGTGCCGGCCCCCGCGAATCATGACCAGGTTCACGCATGCGATGCCGCCTTCAAGCAGACAGGCCACTACATCCGCCTCCACGCCGCAATCGCTCTCGACGTATTGTCTCGCCTGTACGCGCGACAGGGCGCGGATCTGGTCCCGGTAGATCGCCGCTTCCTCGTAATGCCGTGCTTCGGCTGCCGCTGCCATCTTTTGCGTCAACGCGCCAAGCACGTCGGCTTCCCGCCCTTCCAGAAATAGCACTGCGTTGCGCACGTCCTGGGCATACCTTTCCGGGCTTATGAGGCCCGTGCAAGGTGCGGTACAGCGTCCGATCTGGTGCAGCAGGCACGGACGTGAACGGTTTTCGAACACGCTGTCTTCGCATGTGCGCAGGCGAAATACCCGCTGCAGGAGCTGGATCGCCTCGCGTACCGCGTGAGCGTGAGGGAAGGGGCCGAAGTAACGATTGCGGCGGTCCTTGGCGCCACGATGAAAGCCGATGCGCGGCACGGCGTGGCCGGTGATCATGAGGTACGGGTAGGATTTATCGTCGCGGAACAGGATGTTGTAGCGCGGTGCGAGGCTCTTGATGTAGTTGTTTTCCAACAGGAGCGCTTCGGCTTCGGATCGCGTCGCCGTCACCTCGATCGAGGCGACCTGGGTCAGCATCATGCCAATGCGCGGGCTGATGGCGACGCTGCGGTTGAAATAGGATCCGACGCGTTTCTTGAGGTCGCGCGCTTTGCCGATGTACAGCGGTTCGCCGCCCCGGCCCAGCATGCGATACACGCCCGGTAGGCCGGGAAGACCGGCGACGAAAGTCTTCGGGTCGAACGCGTGGCTCATGGTCTCACCCCAAATTCTAGCGCCATGCCTCTGATTTCGTATAAAATTCTCGACTTTTGGAATTCGGCAATACCCAATGGCGAAAGTATCGGCGGTCGAGATCAGGGTCGGCAATCTGCTCGAGTGGGACAAACGTGTCTGGCGGGTCCTTAAGTGCTACCACGTGCACGTCGGCGGACGCGGCGGAGCATTCATGCAGGTCGAGATGAAGGACATCGAGTCTGGCACCAAGACGAACCAGCGATTCCGCACCGAGGACAAGGTCGAGCGGGCGTTCGTCGACCCGCGCGACATGGAATACCTCTACCAGGACGGCGATAGCTACGTGTTCATGGACAAGCAGGACTACGAGCAGTTGTCGCTGTCGGCTGATTTTCTGGAGGGACAGTCCGGGTTCCTACTGCCGAATACCGACGTGCAGATCAATTTCTACAACGGTCGCGCCATCGGCGTGGAGTTGCCCCCGTCCGTCGTGCTGACGGTGATGGACACCGAGCCGGCCATCAAGAACGCCACCGCAACTACCACCTTCAAGCCGGCGCGAATGGAAACCGGCATCACGGTCCAGGTGCCGCCGTTCGTCAACCAGGGCGAGCGGATTAAGGTAAACACCAACGACGGCACCTACATGGAGCGCGCCTGATCCGGCTCAGGCGAGTCTGGTCAGGCTCTCCACCGCCTTGAGATAGGCGGCATCGGTGCGTTGATCTTTTTGGTGTCGCGCGCGCATGCGCGCGATTCGCGACGCCGGGGCCGGCCCGACGTCGTCGAGAGCGTCCAGCAGCCGATCCTGGCCCTGTGGATCGTTGCACAGGAGCACCATGTCGCAGCCGGCGGCCAGCGCGGCCCTCGCGCGCTCGGGAATTGACCCGGCTGTGCCCGCTCCTTCCATGGATAGGTCGTCGCTGAAGATCATGCCCGTGAAGCTCAGCCGTTTGCGCAGGATGTCCTGCAGCCAGAAACGGGAGTAGCCGGCAGGCTCGGAATCGACCTGCGTATAGATCACATGGGCCGGCATCACCGCCGCGAGGCCCGCTGCAATCGCCGGCCCGTAAGGCAACACGTCACGCGCGAGGATTTGTTGCAGCGGGCGCTCGTCGTGAGGAATGTCGACGTGCGAGTCCGCGGAGGCGTAGCCGTGACCTGGGAAATGCTTGCCGACTGCTGCCATGCCGCCGTCGGCCAGGCCGTAGATGAACGCCGCGGCGAGTTCCCCGACTGCAAGGGGCTCCGCGTGGAATGCCCGGTCCCCTATCACGCTGCTGCTGCCGTAGTCGAGATCGAGCACCGGCGCGAAGCTGAAATCGAGTCCGTGCGCCGCAAGCTCCGCCGCGACTACCAGGCCCGCGGCCCGCGCCGTGCCGCATGCCGCACTGCGGTTGCGGTCCCACATGTCCCCGAGCTGGCCCATCGGCGGCAGCGGGCTGAATCCGGCCCGAAACCGCTGCACGCGCCCGCCTTCGTGATCGACGCACAGCAGAAGGTCCGGCCTCAGGCTGCGAATTTCCGCTACCAGCGAGAGCAGCTGCCGCGGGTTCTCGTAATTGCGCGTGAACAGGATCACGCCGCCGGTGGCACGGTGGCGCAGGCGGGCCCGATCTTCGTCCGTCAGTGCGCTGCCGACGACGTCGATGACCGCCGGACCCGGCGTAAGGCTCACGCGCCGGACTCCAAAATGACGGTCGCGCTGGCGAACGCCCTCTCATCCGATAGCGACAAGTGACAGCGACCCACGCCGTGCCGCTCCATGAGTGCAGCGAGCGCCGGCGTGAACTCCAGCATGGGTTGGCCTGAACGCAAGTTGACGACCCATACGCCGTGCCAATTGGCCGGCGCGTGAATGCCCGTACCCAGCGCCTTCGTGAATGCCTCCTTGGCCGCGAAGCGCTTGGCGAGGTAGGCGACGGGCTGGCGATGGACGCGGAATCGCGTCATCTCCGGCGGACACAGGATTCGCAGCGCGAAGCGTTCCCCATAACGCGTAAGCGCCCTGTGCACGCGCGCGATCTCGACCATGTCCGTGCCGACGCCGTAAATCATCGACGGGGCGAGCGCGCCTCTTCGACGATCAGCCGCTTCATCTCCCGGACCGCATCGCGCATGCCGATGAACACCGCACGACTTACGATGGCATGCCCGATGTGAAGCTCTCGAACCCCGGGCAGGCGGGCAACGGGCTCCACGTTGAAATAGTTCAGTGCATGTCCGGCGTTGAATCGCATTCCCAAGCCGCGAACCGCCTCTCCGGCCCGCTTGAGTTTGTCGAGTTCCTGCACCACCGCCGGACTCTCGGCGTCGCGGCCTTTGGAATGAAATGCGTCTGCGTAGGGGCCCGTATGTATTTCGCACACGACTGCGCCAATGCGGGCCGCCGCTTCGACCTGCCGCAGCTCTGCATCGATGAACACCGACACCCTTATTCCTGCGGCAGCCAGCGGCGCGATCGCATTCTTCAGTTTCGCCTCCTGCGAGACGACATCCAGCCCGCCTTCCGTGGTGATCTCGTGTCGCCCCTCCGGCACCAGCATGGCCATCTCGGGCTTCAGACCGCAGGCGATCGTCACCATCTCTTCGGTAGCCGCCATCTCGAGATTGAGCTTGATATGCGTGAGTTCGCGCAAGCGCCGGACATCCTCGTCCTGGATATGGCGTCGATCCTCGCGCAAATGAACAGTGATGCCGTCTGCGCCCCCAAGGTGCGCTTCGACGGCCGCCCAGACCGGGTCGGGTTCGTAGGTGCGGCGCGCCTGCCGCACCGTCGCGACGTGGTCGATATTGACGCCGAGTTCGATCATAGCTCCTGCAGTTCCATCAGCACCGTGCGCGTATGAAGCGTTTGGCCTCCCAGGCGATACGCGATCAGAGCACGCAACAGTGCGCGCGCCTCGTCCCGCGTCTCAGCTCTTTCATATTCGTCGCGAGCAAGGTCGAGAAGGGTGCGGCCGCTGACCACCACATCGGAGCCGGCGCCC
>JBOIFB010000162.1:0-6710 GCA_050741415.1 Burkholderiales bacterium
GAACAGGTCCTTGACCGACACCGGCAGGCCATCGACCGGCGAGCGCACGACGCCGCCGGCGCGCAGGCGATCGGCGAGGTCCGCTTCCGCGCGGGCGGTCTCGGCGTAGACCTTGAGGAACGCGCGCGTACCCTCGCCGCCGGCGTCGGCAATGCGCGCAAGCGATTGTTCGACCAGCTCGCGGCTGCTGGTGCGGCCGGCGGCGAGGTCCGCCGTCAATCCCGCTACGGTCCACATTGAGAGATCCTGTTCCTTGGCGACCGCCGATTCTCGCGGGCGCTTCGCGCGCGCGTCAAGGCGTGCTGCCGGGTGCATAATTGGGCGCATCCGCCCACCCTCATGCTGACGCGCGCCGCCCGACGCATCGCCAACCTCGTGTTCGGCGGTACCTGCCTGCTGTGCCGCGGAGCTGCGGACGGAACGCGCGACGAGGGGCTGCTGTGCCCGGCCTGCGAGCGCGACCTGCCGCGGCTGGACGTCACAGCCCTTTGCCCGCGCTGCGCGCTGCCCGCTCCGGGTGGATCGCTGTGCGGCGCCTGCCTGGCGGCTCCGCCGCAGTTCGACGCGACCATTGCGGCGCTTGCCTACCGCTTTCCGGCCGACGTGCTGGTCCAGGCGCTCAAATTCCGCGGCGTGCTCGCGATCGCGGCGCTGCTCGGGCGCGTGCTTGCGCAGCGCGTCGCCGGCTCAGCGCGCGTGGACGCCGTGCTGCCGGTGCCGCTGTCGGCTGCGCGCATGCGCGCGCGGGGCTACAACCAGTCGATGGAGATCGCGCGCGTGGTCGCCCGCGCCGCCGGGTTGCCGCTGCGGCCGTCGCTGTGCGAGCGCAGCCGCGACACCGCGGCGCAAATTGAGCTGCCGCCTGCGGAGCGCGCGCGCAACGTGCGCGCTGCGTTTCGCTGCCCGCGCCCGCTCGAAGGCCTTGCCGTGGCCGTGGTGGACGATGTCATGACTACCGGCGCGACGCTGGAAGAGCTCGCCCGCACGCTCAAGCGCTCGGGCGCCTCGCGCGTCGTCAACTGGGTCGCGGCGCGCACCTTCGCGCCGCGGGACGAATGATCGACATCGTTCTGCATGCGCCAGAAATCCCGCCCAACTCGGGCAACGTGATCCGCCTCGCGGCCAACACCGGCGCTCGGCTGCACCTGGTCGAGCCGCTCGGTTTTTCGATGGACGACCGCCAGCTCAAGCGCGCCGGCCTCGACTATCACGAGCTGGCCAATGTCACCGTTCATGCCGGCTGGAACAGATTTCTTTCCAAGTTCGAGGGAAGACGCATGTTCGCGCTGAGCACCCGCGCGCAGCGCAGCGTCTACGACGAGCGATTCCGCGCCGACGACGTGTTCGTGTTCGGGTCGGAAACCGCGGGGCTGCCGCCGGAAATCCTTGCCGGATTCGATCCGCAGTCGCGGTTGCGTTTGCCGATGCGCCCCGGCAATCGCAGCCTCAATCTGTCGAATGCGGTCGCGGTGGTGGTGTTCGAGGTCTGGCGCCAGCTTGACTTCAGCGGCGGGCGCTGAGCGCCTCGGGCTTCGGGTCGCGCGCCAGCAGCAGCTCGGCCGCCGCCTGCGGTGAGAGGCTGCCGCGCAGCACCGCGTTTACCGCTTCGGTGATCGGCATCTCGATCCGCGTCGACGCGGCGAGCCGCGCCACTTCCTCGGCCGAGCGCACGCCTTCGGCGACGTGACCGAGCGTGCCAAGAATCTCCTCGAGCGGCCGCACGCGCGCGAGCTCGAGCCCGACGCGGCGGTTGCGCGACAAGTCGCCGGTCGCGGTGAGAATCAGGTCGCCCGCCCCGGCGAGCCCCATGAAGGTCTCCGCCGCGCCGCCCAGCGCCACGCCCAGGCGCGAGAGCTCGGCCAGCCCGCGCGTGATCAGCGCAGCGCGCGCATTCTGCCCCAGCCCGAGGCCATCGCAGATGCCGACCGCGATCGCTATCACGTTCTTCACCGCGCCGCCGATCTCCACGCCGATCAAGTCAGCACTGTGGTAAACGCGCAGTCTCGCGCCGTGCAGGGCCGCGGCCGCGTCGCGCGCGAATAACGCGTCCCCCGAGGCGAGCGTAAGGGCGCACGGCAGACCGCGCGCGACCTCGAGCGCGAACGACGGGCCCGACAGCGCGCCACTCGGGACCGCCGCATCGAGCGTTTCGGACACGATCTGGTGCGGCAGCCGGCCAGTCCCCTGCTCGAAGCCCTTGCACAGCCACACCAGCGGCACCGAGGCCTTCTCGGCACGCAACAGGCCGAGCAGCTCGCGCAATCCCGCCACCGGCGTGGCCGCCAGCAGCAAGCCGGCGTCCTCCAGCGCGCTCGGCAGCGCGGCCGTGACCGTGAGCGACGCTGGCAGCTCGATTTCGGGCAGATAGCGTCCGTTGCGCCGCAGGTGCCCGATCATCTCGGCCTGCGCCGGATCGCGTGCCCAAAGAGTCACCCGACACCCGCTGCGCGCGAGCGTCGCGGCAAGCGCCGTGCCCCATGCGCCCGCGCCGAGCACCGCGATGCAGCGCATCGGCAGCGCGGACTCAGGCACCCCACACCAGATTGGCGTGCACGAAGCCGTTGGATCCGTCGTCGTGCCGCACGTGCAGCCAGCCCCCAGGCACCACCTCGATCAGCTCGAGCGCGACGTTCTGCGCCGCCACGAACGCGATCGGCGAGGCATCGTCGGGGCGCACGTGCACCTGCGCCGCCGGCGTCGTGACCACCACCATATGTCTATCGGACAGGGCGCCGTTCTCGATCCAGGACAGAGCGCCGGTTTGGTCGCGCACCTTGACCCAGGCCTCGAGCTTGACGATCACCTCCAGCGGGTAATCGCGCGAGACGATATATAGCGGAGTGGCCGCCTTGGACGGTGCGTCGTACAGCACCACCGCGTCCTGGCTCACGCTGCGGAACTCGGCCGCGTGGGCGCAGACCGCAAATACGAGAGCGGCGAGGAGGGCCGCGAGGCGCATGCTAGGAAGGAAGCTCGATTCGGGAATCCGGGCCGCCGGCCTGCTGCTGCGCGCGCTGCGCGTGCAGGGCCTCGAACGACACCGGCGCCAGCAGCACCGGCGGGAAACCGCCGCGCGAGACCAGATCGGACACGGTCTCGCGCACGTAGGGGTAGAGGACGGTCGGGCAGCGGATCGCGAGCAGCGGATCGAGCTCGGCCTGCGGCACGCCGCGCACGGCGAAAATGCCCGCCTGCACGACCTCGGCGAGAAAAATCGTGCGCTCGCCCGCGCGCGCGGTCACGGTCACCGAGACCGTTACTTCGAACATGCCCTCGGCGAATTGCGCCGCGTCGTTGTTGATCTGCACCTCGAGCTGCGGCTGTTGCGCCTGCAGGAAGACCTGGGGCGCGTTCGGAATCTCGAGGGACAGATCCTTGACGTAGATCTTCTCGATCTGGAAGGTCGGCTGGACTTCGCTCATGGGCTCTCCGGTGTCGGCGGCGGCGTCAGGTCTGCACCGCGTACAGCAGTTGGTCCAGTTCGCCCGCGCGTTCGAGGGCATGGAGATCGTCGCAGCCGCCGATATACCGTTCGCCGACCCATATCTGCGGCACGGTCCGACGGCCGCTTCGACGCATCATTTCGTCGCGCCGCGCGGGCTCGAGATCGACGCGGATCTTGTTCAGCCCACGCACCCCCTTTTGCGCCAGCAGCCGCTCGGCCGACCGGCAGTAGGGGCAGGCCGCGGTGCAGTACATCACGACCTGCGCCAAGTCACTTCTCCACCGGCAGGCCGGCCTGCTGCCAGCCCGCGTAGCCGCCCGCGAGGTTGTATACGTTTTCGAACCCGAGCTTCCTCAGCGTCGCGATCGCCCCCGAGGATCGGTTGCCGGTCTCGCAACAGGTGATCACGGGCTTGGACTTGAATTTCTGCAGCTCCTTCACGCGCGCCTCGAGTTGGCCAAGCGGAATGTTGCGTGCGCCTACGATATGGCCCTTGGCGAATTCGGCGTCTTCGCGCACGTCGATCACCAGCGCGTCCTGGCGATTGATCATCTGCGTCGCCTCCAGCGTGCTGGCCCATGGACCCCCGGTGCCGCGCCGGATCAGCGGCCACAGCAGCATCGCGCCCGAAATGAACGCGATCGCGAAAAGCAGCAAATTGTCCCTGATGAACTGGAGCGTCATGGCGCCCGCTCAGTCCTGCTCGACGCCGCAGAACACCTCGCGCATCATGCCAATCAATTGCAGCGTGCGCTCATCGCTCACGCGGTAGAACACGCGGTTCGCTTCCTTGCGCGCACGCAGCACGCCTTTGTCGCGCAGGATCGCGAGGTGCTGGGAGATGTTCGACTGCGAGGTTCCGACCGCCTCCACGATCTCCTGCACACCGACCTCGTTCGGTCCCAGCACGCACAGGATCTTGAGGCGCAACGGATGCGCAATGGCCTTCAATGCGCGCGCCGCCCGTTCGATGTGCTCCTGCTTTTCGATCAGGTCGAAAATGTCGCGCTTCATGTACGGTGGTGCGACGCAAGGCCGCTGAGTCGATCGGAAGGCATATTATAGAATACTGCCGATTTCGAACCTTTTCGCGATGCAAGCTGCCCCCTATAAGCTGGTACTTCTGCGCCACGGCGAGTCGGCCTGGAACCGCGCGAACCGCTTCACCGGCTGGACCGACGTCGACCTTTCGGCCGAAGGCGTCGAGGAGGCGCGCGCCGCCGGCCGGTTGCTGCGCGAACAGCAATACGGCTTCGACCGTTGCTTCACCTCGGTTCTCAGGCGCGCCATACGCACGCTTTGGCTGGCGCTGGACGAGATGGACCTGATGTGGCTTCCGGTCGATAAGAGCTGGCGCCTCAACGAGCGCCACTACGGCGCGCTGCAAGGGCTGAACAAGGCGGAAACCGCGGCCAAGTTCGGCGATCAGCAGGTCCTCGCCTGGCGCCGCAGCTACGACACGCCGCCGCCGGCGCTCGAGTCGGACGACCCGCGCAGCCCTGCGGGCGACCCGCGCTACGTGCAGTTGGCCCGAGACAGCCTGCCCCTGACCGAATGCCTCAAGGACACGGTCGCGCGCGTGCTGCCATACTGGAACGGCGCGATCGGGCCCGCGATCCGGGCCGGAGAGCGGGTGCTGGTCGCGGCGCATGGCAACTCCCTGCGCGCGCTGGTCAAGTATCTCGACCGGGTATCCGACACCGATATCATGGCCGTCAATATCCCGACCGGGATCCCGCTCGTGTACGAGCTCGACGCCGCGCTGCGGCCGCTCGGACACTACTACGTCGGAGACCAGGACGAGGTCGCGCGGCGAATTTCCGCGGTCTCGGCCCAGGGCAAGGCGAAGGCCTGAAGACCGCGCTGACCGGCTGCCTCGTTGCTGCGATGCTGTCGGCCGCGGCGGCACAAGCCGCGCCGCCGCCCGCTGCGAGTGCCGCGGAGCAGGCCGCCAAGCAGCGCGATCTCGCGGATCTGCGCACGCGTATCCAGCGCTTGACGGGCGAATTGGACCGCAAGATGGCGTCGCGGCGAGAAGCGCGCGACGCGCTGCGCGACTCCGAGCGCGCGATCTCGGATGCCAACCGGGCGCTCGCGACGCTGGAGGGCGAGCGCATGGCCCTCGAGCGCGATTCCAAGACTCTCGAGCAGCGCGAGCGCTCGCTCGGGAAGAAGCTCGCGTCGCAGCAGGACGCCCTCGGGCGCGTACTCGAGGCGCGGCACGAAGGCGGCGCTCCCGACGCCTTGCAGCTGATCCTGTCGGGCGAAGACCCCGCCGAAGTGGCACGCAAGCTGTATTACCTGTCAAGCGTATCGCGCGCTGTGGCGCAGATGGTGGAGTCGTTTCGCGCCGGGCTGGCCGATCTGGCGCAGGTGCGCGCCGAGACGCGCCAAAAGGCGGCGCGCCTGGCAGAAGTCGAGCAGGCGCAGCGCGCGGACCGCGAGCGTATCGTCGCCGAGCGCGCCGAGCGGCGCCGCGTTCTGGCGCAAATCGCAAGCGAAATCCGACACGACAGAAAGGAGATCGGGGTCCTGCGCGCCGACGAGGCGCGTTTGTCGCGCCTGGTGGAGGAAATCGGCCGCGTGCTGGCCGCGAGGCCTGCGCAGGGCTACGCGCGCATCGAGCGGGTCCCGGAGCTCGGCTCGGCGAGCGGCGCGTTCAGCGATCTGCGCGGCAAGCTGCGCCTGCCGGTGCGGGGGGAACTGATCGGCCGCTTCGGCACTCCAAGGCGAACGGGCGGAATCAACCTGAAGGGGCTGTTCATCCGTGCCGCGGAAGGGCAGCCGGTGCGCGCCATCGCCGCGGGACAGGTCGTTTTCGCGGACTGGATGAGGGGCTTCGGCAACCTGCTGATCATCGACCATGGAGAGGGCTACCTTTCGGTCTATGCAAACAACGAGTCTTTGCTCAGGCAGGTCGGCGACGTGGTGGCGCCGGGCGAGCCGGTTGCGACCGTCGGCGCCACCGGTGGCAACCAGGAATCGGGTTTATACTTTGAGCTGCGGCATCTCGGGAAACCATTCGATCCGCTGACGTGGGTCGACCGCAAATGAATCCAGACCGGCGTTCAGCCGCAAGGGGAATACCACAATCTATGCGCAGCAAATTTCGCGGTCTCGGGCTGGTCTTGGTCGGCGTCATCGCCGGGGTTCTGATCAGCCTCAACCTGCAGGCGATCGCCGATCGCGACGCGCCCCAGCCGCTGCCGGTCGAGGAGTTGCGCGCGTTCACCGACGTGTTCGGCGCGATCAAGCAGAACTACGT
>JBOIFB010000163.1:0-6686 GCA_050741415.1 Burkholderiales bacterium
TCAAGTACTTCTTCCGCGAGACGCCCGAGGGCATCATCCTCGCGCACTGCTACCAGTACGAACTCGGCGCCTCGACCTGGGTGATCGAAACCGACGAGGCGACCTGGAGCAATTTCGGCTTCGGCGCAAAAAGCGAGGCCGAGATGCTGGCGACCCTCGAGGCAGTATTCGCCGAGGAGCTCGCCGGCCACAGGCTGGTCGCCAACCGCTCGATCTGGCGCAACTTCCCCACCATCACCAACGCCACCTGGGTCATGGACAACGTGGTACTGATCGGCGACGCGAAGGCCACTGCGCACTTCTCGATCGGATCGGGCACCAAGCTGGCGATGGAGGACGCAATCGCGCTCTATGAATCCTTCAGGGATACGAACGATGCCAAGGCTGCGCTGCAGCGCTACGACACCGCGCGGCGCGAGGAGGTCGAGAAGACCCAGCACGCGGCGAACATTTCGCTCGCCTGGTTCGAGCACATGAGACGCTACTGGGGCATGGACCCGCTCCAATTCGCCTTCGGCGTGATGTCGCGCTCGAAGCAGATCACCTGGGAAAACCTCGAGCTGCGCGACCCGGAGTTCGTCCGGGACGTGCAAAAGTGGTTCGCAGCAGACGTGCGGGCCCGCGGCTTCGACGTCGATCCGGAAAATCCGCCGGTGCCGATGTTCACGCCGTTCCGGCTGCGTGGCATGACGCTCGAGAACCGCGTGGTGGTCTCGCCGATGGACCAGTACTCGGCCGTCGACGGCGTGCCAACCGACTGGCACTTCGTGCACTACGGCTCGCGCGCGGTCGGCGGCGCGGGCCTGGTCTACATGGAGATGTCCTGCACCTCGCCCGAGGGACGCATTTCGCCGGGCTGCACCGGGCTGTGGAACGAGGCGCAGCGCGACGCGTTCAGGCGCATCGCCGATTTCTGCCACGCCAATTCGAAAGCAAAGCTTTGCATGCAGATCGGCCACTCCGGGCGCAAAGGCTCGACCCAGCTCGGCTGGCAGCGGATGGACCATCCGCTCGAATCCGGCAACTGGCCGCTCGTCTCCGCTTCGGCGATCCCTTATCACGAGGGCGTCTCGCAGCTGCCGCGCGAAATGACGCGCGCCGACATGGAGCGGGTGCGGGGAGAGTTCGTGCGCGCCGCGCGCTACGCCGATCAGGCGGGCTTCGACATGCTCGAGCTGCACATGGCGCACGGCTACCTGCTGGCGAGCTTCATTTCGCCGCTCACCAACGCGCGGCGCGACGCCTACGGCGGCCCGATCGAGAACCGCATGCGCTACCCGCTCGAGGTGTTCCGCGCCTGCCGCGAGGCTTGGCCGGAGGCGAAGCCGATGTCGGTGCGCATCTCGGCGAGCGACTGGGCCCCAGGCGGCCTGCAGGGCGAGGATCTGATGGCGCTCGCGCGCATGCTGAAGGACGCCGGCTGCGACCTGATCGACTGCTCGAGCGGCCAGACCGTGCCGCAGCAAAAGCCGGTCTACGGGCGCATGTACCAGGCGCCGTTCGCCGACTGGCTGAGGAACGAAATCGGCATCGCGACCATGACCGTGGGCGCGGTCACCACGGCCGACCAGGTCAACACGCTGCTCGCCGGCGGCAAGGCGGACCTCGTGGCGCTGGCGCGCCCGCACCTGGCCAACCCCTACTTCACGCTGCAGGCCTCGGCCTGGGTTCAGCACCCGGCGCAGTTCTGGCCGCTGCCGTACCTGTCCGGGCGCGACCAGGCATTGCGCAACGCGCTGCGCGAGCGCACGGAGCTTACCGATCTGCGGCTGCGGGCGCGCCCCGCGAGCCACGAGGCCAAGGTCGCGTGAGCATCGCACGCCGACGCTGCGCCTGGGCGACGAACGCCCTTTCGATCGCCTACCACGACCGCGAATGGGGTGTGCCGGTGCGCGAGGACCGCAAGCTGTTCGAATTCCTGCTGCTTGAAGGTGCGCAGGCGGGGCTGTCGTGGGACACGATCCTGCGCAAGCGCGAGCGCTACCGCGAGGTGTTCGACGGCTTCGGCCCGGAAAAGGTCGCGCGCTACGGCGCGCGCAAGAAGGCGCAATTGCTGGCCGACGCGGGAATCGTGCGCAACCGGGCCAAGATCGACGCGGCAGTGGGTAATGCGCGCGCGTTTCTCGCCGTGCAGGAGGAATTCGGCAGCTTTGCGCGCTACGTCTGGGGCTTCGTCGGCGGCGAGCCGCTGCGCAGCCGACGCCCGCGCGGCGCGCCGGTTCCGACTCGGAGCGAGATCTCGGACGCGCTGTCCAAGGACCTCAAGCGGCGCGGATTCAAATTCGTCGGCTCGACCATCATGTATGCCTTCATGCAGGCGGTCGGCATGGTGAACGACCACTCGGTCGGCTGCTTCTGCTACCAAACTGCTGCGCGCAGATGAGAACCGCGCTCTTGCTTGCCCTGCTGTTCGGCGCCGCCCGCGCGGCGCTCGCCTACGACGCGAACGGGGTGGCGCTCGGCGCCGCCGAGCGCGACATCAAGGAAGCCTTTCCCAGCGCGCACTGCCAGCCGCTCGAATGGAAGTCGGCTGCCGCCGACCGGCGCTGCGACGATGCGCGGATTTCCTTCGCCGGGGTGCACGCGCGCATCACGTTCTACCTCAAGAGCGACGCGGTGCAGGCCTTCGACGTGCGCTTCAGCCCCGAGGACCGCGAGCGCGTGGTGCGCTTCCTGAAGTCTCGCTACGGTGATCCGGTGTCCGAGCGCACAGAGACCTTCTCCCGCGAGGACAAGCCGCAGCGGCAGGTCTACAAGCTGCGCTGGGAAAGCGGCCGAGACAAGGCGCTGCTGTCGGCTCAGCTCGATCGCCGGCGCGCGCAGCTTGAAGTGTCGCGCGGCGATTTCGAGCAGGAGATCTACAAGGTCAGGTAGCGGCGTCCGAGTCAACCCCAGACCCAGGGCCGCCGCGTGCGGTCCGCCGCCTGCCAGGCGGTGATCCCGGCCTCGCGCGCGAGAGTAATGCCGATCGCGTCCAGGCCCTCGAGCAGCGCTTTCTTGCGCAACGGGTCGATCTCAAACCGGTGCGCTGCGCTGCCGGCGGCGGCGACGGTCTGCGCCCGGAGGTCCACCGTGAGTCTCACCGGCCCGGTCGCCGCGCCGAGCCGCGCCAGCAGGCTCTCGACCGTCGCCGCGGGCAGCCGGATGGCGAGCACGCCGTTCTGGAAGCAGTTGCCATGGAAGATCTCGCCGTAGGATGGCGCGATCAGGCAGCGAAAGCCCATGCCGGCGAGCGCCCATACCGCCATCTCGCGCGAGCTGCCGCAGCCGAAATTCTCTGCCGCCACCAGGATCCGCGCGCCGCGGAACGGCGCGCGGTTGAGCGCAAAGCCGGGATCCTCGCTGCCGTCGGCGCGGTAGCGCACCATCTCGAATGCCCAGCGACCCATCTCCGCGCGCGGTGTGCGCACGCAGCGCTCGATGCGGATGATCATGTCGGTATCGATGTCGGGCGTCGGCAGCGCCGCCGCGACCGCATCTAGGACGGTGAACTTTTCCATCGTCAGGCGAGGAACTGCCGCACGTCCGCGATCTCGCCCGCGAGCGCGCAGGCCGCCGCGGTGGCCGGGCTGGCGAGGTGGGTGCGGGCGCGCGGTCCCTGGCGGCCGACGAAATTGCGGTTGGAGGTCGATACGCAGCGCGCTTCGGGCTCGACCAGCTCGCCGTTCGCGCCGACGCACAGCGAGCAGCCCGGCTCGCGCCATTCGAATCCGGCGGCGAGAAAAACCTGGTCCAGCCCTTCGGCCTCAGCCGCGCGCTTGACCCCGACCGAGCCGGGCACCACCCAGGCTCTTACGTGGCGCGCGACCTTGCGCCCGCGCGCCACCTCGGCGGCGGCGCGCAGATCCGAGAGGCGCGAGTTGGTGCACGAGCCGATGAATACCCGGTCGATGCGCGTGCCGGCGAGCGGGCGGCCTGCGGCGAGCCCCATGTATTCGAGCGCCTCGGGCTTGGCCGCGGGTATCGCCGCATCGACCGCGATCGTGTCTTCGGGGCTCGTGCCCCAGGTGACCTGCGGCGCGAGGCTGCCTGCGTCGAGCTCGACCTCGCGCTCGAAAGCCGCGTTCTGGTCCGAGGGCAGAGTGCGCCACCAGTCGAGCGCCGCCTCCCACTGCGCGCCGCGAGGCGCGAAGCGCCGTCCCTCGAGCCAGGCGTAGGTGGTCTCGTCCGGTGCGACCATGCCGACTTTGGCGCCCAGTTCGATCGAAAGGTTGCACAGCGTCAGGCGGCCTTCCATGCCGAGCGCGCGCACCGTCGCGCCGGCGTATTCGAGTGCGTAGCCGACCCCGCCCGCCATGCCGACTTTGCCGATCAGCGCGAGGATCAGGTCCTTGGCGTAGACGCCCTTGGGCAGGGCACCCTCAAAACGGGCCCGCATCGTGCGGGGCTTGCGCTGCTCGATCGTCTGGGTCGCGAGCACGTGCACGATCTCCGACGCGCCGATGCCGAATCCGAGCGCCCCGAGCGCGCCGTTGGTGCAGGTGTGCGAATCGCCGCACACCACCAGGGTGCCCGGCTGAGTGATGCCGAGCTCCGGGCCGATCACGTGCACGATGCCTTGCTCGTCGCCGCCGACATCGAACAGGCGCACGCCCGCCTTGCGCGCCTCCGACCGCAGCGAGTCGACCAGCACTCGAGCCCAGTCGTGCGCGCCGCCGGTGCGTCCGGGCGCGGACGAGATCACGTGGTCCGCGGTAGCGAAAGTGAGCTCCGGATTGCGCACGCGCAGTCCGCGCGCGGCGACCTCGGCCAGCGCCTTGCCGCCGCCGAGGTCGTGCAGCAGGTGACGATCCACGTGCAGCAGCGCAGCGCCGCCGCCGAGGTCGGCCACCACGTGCGAATTCCAGACCTTGTCGAACAGCGTCAGGGCCATCAGCGCAGGAAACTCCCGTCGGTGACGTCGATCACCGCTCCGTTGAGCAGCGCCGGCGCGTCGGTGACCAGCCAGCGGATCACGCCGGCCACTTCGTCGGGCCTGCCGGCACGCTTCGAATAGACCGCCTTCATCAGCTGCGCGCGGCGCTCCGGGGCTGCGGCGCGGCGCAGCATGTCAGTCTCGATCGGCCCCGGCGCCACGGCGTTCACCTGCACGCCATGAGGGCCGAGCAGAGCGGCAAAGCTGCGGGTGAAGCTCACGATCCCCGCCTTGCTCACGCCGTACCAGATGTCCTGGTGCGGCATGTAGGCCGCGACCGAGGTCAGGTTGACGATGCGGCCGCGTCCGCGCTCGATCATTTGCTTCGATACCGCGCGGATCAGCTCGACCGGCGCTTCGAGATTGACGCGCAGGAGGCGAGTACGCGCTTCGTCGGTATAGCGCTCGATCGGCAGACCGTTCTGCACCCCGGCGTTGTTGACCAGCACGTCGATGCGCCCGAGCGCGGCGACGCGCGGCGCGAGCGCAGCCAGGTCTGCGAGGTCGAGCCGCACCAGCTCGAGCGGCCCGGAGGCGACCAGCTTGCCGCCTTCGAAGTCGCGGTCGAGCGCCAGCACGCGCAGCCCCGCCGCGAGCAGGGCGTCGACCGTCGCGCGTCCGATGCCGCGCGCGGCGCCGGTGACAAGTGCGGTTCGGAGCTCGGCCATGGCGCGTCAGCGGGCGTAGGAGCCGTTGTTGACGTCGAGCGTAGCGCCGTTGACGTACTCGGGGCAGGCTGTGCCGAGCCACAGGATCGCTTGCGCAACCTCCTCGGGCCGGCATACGCGCCCGGAGTAGACGCTGCGCATCACGCCGTCGCGGCGCGACTGCGGCAGCTGCCGGTACATGTCGGTCTGCGTCGGCCCGGGGGCGACCGCGTTCACCAGCACCCCGTGCGGGCCGAGCCAGGCGGCGAAGCTCTTGGTGACGTTCAACAGCGCCGCCTTGCTCGCGCCGTACCACAGGTCGGGGTGGCCGGTGAAGGCCGCCACCGAACCGACGTTGACGATGCGCCCGGACTTGCGCGCGATCATCTGCGGCGCGAGCGCCTGCATCATCGCCACCGGCGCCTCGACGTTGACCGCCATGATCTCGCGCCGGTGCGCATCGGAAATCGCGTCGTAGGGCTCGCAGTACAGCACGCCTGCGTTGTTGACCAGCGCGTCGATCCTGCCCAGCGAGCCGGCCAGGGCCGGGATTCCGGCGCCATCGGTCAGGTCGTACTGCACCCGCCGCACCGATGTCGGCAGGTCGCAGCGCGAGAAGTCCTTGTCGAGCGCCAGCACCGCCCAGCCGGCGCCGACGAAGGCGTTCGCCGCGTGCAGGCCGATGCCTCGGCCCGCGCCGGTGATCAGCGCCGCGGGCATCTCAGGCGGCGAGCCCCGGCATGCCGAAGCCCGCCGCGCGCAGCGCCGCGATCAGGCCTTGTTCCTGCGCGCGCTCGAGCTCGACCAGCGGCGGACGCACGGCGCGCCACGCCGGGTCGTTGCCGAAATTGGCGATGATCGCCTTCAACGCCGGGATCATCGGCACTTTCTGCACGATATTGCGCGTCGCGGTGATTCCGGCCTGGAGCTCGTCCGCGTCGGCCGAGCGCCAGTTCCGGTAGACCCCGTCGATCGGACCCGGGTTGACGTTGCCGGTGGCGGTGATGCAGCCCTTGCCGCCGTGGCGCAGGTTGTCGAGCAGGAATACTTCGCTGCCGGCGAACACGTCGAAACCGGATTTGGCGAACGCATCCAGCATCGCCTTGGTGTTGGACCAGTCGCCC
>JBOIFB010000164.1:0-6664 GCA_050741415.1 Burkholderiales bacterium
GCCGCCCATGACGGAGATCCGAGCGTTCGGCCACATCCAGAGGAACCTCGGCGAATAGGCGCGCCCGCACATGCCGTAGTTGCCGGCGCCGAACGAGCCGCCGATGATCATGGTGAATTTCGGCACCAGGGCGGTGGCCACCGCGGTGACCATCTTGGCCCCGTCCTTGGCGATCCCGGCCGACTCGTACTTCTTGCCCACCATGTAGCCGGTGATGTTCTGCAGAAACAGCAGCGGGATCCCGCGTTGGCAGGCGAGCTCGATGAAATGCGTCGCCTTGAGCGAGGATTCGGAGAACAGGATGCCGTTATTGGCGAGGATCGCGAGCGGGTAGCCGTGCACATGGGCGAACCCGGTCACCAGCGTGGTGCCGTATCTGGCCTTGAATTCGTCCAGCTCCGAGCCGTCCACCATGCGCGCGATCACCTCGCGCACGTCGTAGGGCTTGCGCGCGTCGGCCGGGATCACGCCGTAGAGCTCCTCCGCCGGGTACAAGGGCTCGCGCGGCTCGCGCAGCTGCAGCGCCACGTTCTTGGCGCCGTTCAGGTTGGACACGATGCGGCGCGCGATCGCCAGCGCGTGGGCGTCGTTCAGCGCGTAGTGATCAGCGACGCCCGAGACGCGGGTATGCACGTCGGCGCCGCCGAGCTCCTCGGGCGTCACGATCTCCCCGATGGCCGCCTTCACCAGCGGCGGGCCGCCGAGAAAGATCGTGCCCTGGCCCTTGACGATGATCGACTCGTCCGACATCGCCGGCACGTAGGCGCCGCCCGCGGTGCACGAGCCCATCACCACCGCGATCTGCGCGATGCCGGCGGCGGACATATTGGCGATATTGAAGAAGATGCGCCCGAAGTGCTCGCGGTCCGGGAACACGTCGTCCTGGTTGGGCAGGTTCGCGCCGCCCGAATCGACCAGGTAGAGGCACGGCAGGCGATTCTGCGCCGCGATCTCCTGCGCGCGCAGGTGCTTCTTCACGGTCAGCGGGAAGTAGGTGCCGCCCTTGACCGTGGCGTCGTTGGCGACGACCACGCACTCGCGCCCCGAGACCCGTCCGATGCCGGTGACGATCCCCGCGCTCGGCGCTTCGTCGCCGTACATGCCGTGCGCGGCGAGCTGTCCGACCTCGAGAAAGGGCGAGCCCGGGTCCAGCAGCGTGCGCACGCGCTCTCGCGGCAGCAGCTTGCCGCGTCCGAGGTGCTTCTCGCGCGCCTTTGCCTCGCCGCCCAGGGTCGCGCGCGCGACCTGCCGGCGCAGGTCGTTCACCAGCGCGCGCATGCGCTCCGCGTTGGCGCGGAACTCCGCCGAGCGGGGATTGAGCTGGGATTTGATGACCGGCATCTTTGCTAGCCGCGCTCGAGCGCGTAGCGGCGCACGCTATCGCGCATCATCGCGTGCTGCTCGGACAGGCGCATCTCAGACACCGGACAGGCGAACGTAGGTCACGGTGTGGTGCGTGAAAAGCTTGCCTGCACGGCTGTGGCACTCCGCGACGCCGTAGATGCTGCGCTTGCCCAGTTTCAGGATCCTCGCCGTGCAGCGCACCGACTCGGCGATGGCGGGCGCGAGGAAGGCGGTGTTGAGCTCGGAGGTGAGCGCGTCGCGCTCGATGCCGATGCGCGACTTGATCGCGATCCACATCGCGCAGTCGGCCGCGGCCATCAGCGCCGGGCCGTTGACGATACCGCCCGGACGCTCGAGCGCGCGCCGGAACGGCAGCTCGATCGTGGCGCCGTCGGCATCGACCGAGACCATGCGAAAGCCGTAGCTGCGCACGAAGCGCGAGCGCTCGAGCAGCGCCTGGAGCTGCCGCTTGGTCGCCGCGAGTTTCGGGCCCGCCATCTAGACGAGCTCGATCGCCATCGCGGTGGCTTCTCCGCCGCCGATGCACAGGCTCGCCACGCCGCGCTTGCCGCCGTACTTGCGCAATGCGCCGATCAGCGTCACCACGATGCGCGCGCCCGAAGCGCCGATCGGGTGGCCGAGCGCGCAAGCGCCGCCGTGCACGTTCACTTTCTCGTGCGGCAACCCATGTTCGCGCATCGCCGCCATGGCGACCACGGCAAAGGCCTCGTTGATCTCGTAGAGGTCGACCGCTTGCGCTTTCCAATTGGTTTTATCGAGCAATTTTTTTATGGCTCCGACCGGTGCCGTCGTGAAGAGCTCGGGCTCCTGCGCGTGCGTGGCGTGTCCGACCACCATTGCGAGCGGCGCCAGGCCGAGCTTGTCTGCGCTCGAGCGGCGCATCAGCACCAGCGCCGCGGCACCGTCCGAGATCGAGCTCGAATTAGCCGCAGTCACCGTGCCGTCCTTGCGAAAGGCGGGTTTCAGGGTCGGGATCTTGGCGAAGTTGGCCTTGAAGGGCTGCTCGTCGGTCTCGACGAAGCGCTCCTCTTTGCCGGCCTTGATCGCAAGCGGCGTGATCTCCCACGCGAACCAGCCTTCCTTGTTTGCTTTTTGCGCACGCTCGAGAGAGGCAATGGCGAACTCGTCTTGCGCCTTGCGCGAGAACTGGTACTTGTCGGCGCAGTCCTCGGCGAAGCTGCCCATCAGGCGGCCGCCGCCCTTTTCGTCTTTTGCGTAGGCGTCTTCCAGGCCGTCATAGAACATGTGATCGAGCACCTGCTGGTGGCCCATGCGGTAGCCGCTGCGCGCCTTGGGCATGAGGTAGGGGGCGTTGGTCATCGATTCCATCCCGCCTGCGACGACGACGTCCATGCTGCCTGCGATGAGCAGGTCGTGCGCCAGCATCGCGGCCTTCATGCCCGAGCCGCACATCTTGTTCACCGTGGTGCAGCCGGCGGCAAGTGGCAGGCCGGCGCCGAGGCTCGCCTGGCGCGCCGGCGCCTGGCCCTGGCCCGCGGGCAGCACGCAGCCCATGATCACTTCCTGCACCTGCTCAGCCTTGATCCCGGCGCGCTCTACCGCGGCGCGGATCGCGGCCGCGCCGAGCTCCGGGGCGGTGAAGCCCTTCAGCTCGCCCTGGAAGCCCCCCATCGGGGTACGCGCAGCGGACACGATGACAATGGGATCGTTCAACATCGCACTCTCCTAAGTCGTTTCCTCGAACAGCTCCCTGCCGATCAGCCAGCGGCGGATTTCGGACGTGCCGGCGCCGATCTCGTACAGCTTCGCGTCGCGCCACAGCCGGCCGGTGGGCGTCTCGTTGATGTAGCCCATGCCGCCCAGCGCCTGGATCGCCTCGCCCGCCATCCAGGTCGCCTTCTCGGCGGCGTACAGGATCGCGCCGGCGGCGTCCTTGCGCGTGGTTTCGCCCCGATCGAGCGCCTGCCCGACCGCGTAGACGTAGGCGCGGCAGGCCGAATAGGTCGCGTACATGTCAGCCAGCTTGCCCTGCATCAGCTGGAATTCGCCGATCGGCTGGCCGAACTGCTTGCGCTCGTGCACGTAGGGGATCACCGCGTCCAGGCAGGCGCCCATGATGCCGAGCGGGCCGCCGGCGAGCACCGCGCGCTCGTAATCCAGGCCCGACATCAGCACCCCCACGCCCTTGCCGTCCTCGCCGAGCACGTTCTCGGCCGGCACTTCGCAGTCGCGCAATACCAGCTCGCAGGTGTTCGAGCCGCGCATGCCGAGCTTGTCGAGCTTCTGCGCGGTCGAGAAGCCCTTCGTTCCCTTCTCGACCAGAAACGCGGTGATGCCCTGGCCGCTCGTCTTGCCGTAGATCACCAGCACATCGGCGTCAGGGCCGTTGGTGATCCACATCTTGTTGCCGTTGAGGAGGTATCGCTCGCCGCGCCTTTCGGCTCTCAATCTCATCCCGGCGACGTCCGAGCCTGCGCCGGGTTCGCTCATCGCGAGCGCGCCTACCTTGGCGCCGGACACGAGTCCCGGCAGGTATTTGCGCTTTTGCGCTTCGCTGCCGTTGCGGCGGATCTGGTTCACGCACAGGTTCGAGTGCGCTCCGTAGGAAAGCCCGACGGAGGCCGAGGCGCGGCTGATCTCCTCCATCGCTACGATGTGCGCGAGATAGCCCATCTCGGTTCCGCCGTAGTCTTCCTCGACGGTGATGCCGAGCAGTCCGAGCGCGCCGAGCTTGGGCCACAGGTCGGAGGGGAACTCGTTGGCGCGGTCGATCTCGGCCGCGCGCGGCGCGATCTCTTTGGCGGCGAAATTGCTCACCGACTCGCGCAGCAGAGCGATGGTGTCGCCGTGATCGAAGGCCAGGAAATTCATTGGGGCGTATCGGGTGTGTCGGGCAGCATCATGAGCGTTTGCCGCATCACGGCGCAAGGCTACTTGACGTTTACGTAAACGTCAATCTCGCTTGCGGCGTTCGGGGACCAGGCGCTTGCGAATGCGCTTCTCGAACGCGGTGATTTCCGAAAGCTGCGCTTCCAGGTCCCCGCGCTGCTGCTCGAGCAGCGCTTTGTGCTGCTCGAGCACGGCGAGAAAGCGCGCGAGCTGCGGGCGCTCGTCGCGCCCCGGCTCGTACATGTCGATCAGCTCGCGGATTTCCGACAAGGTCAATCCGAGGCGCTTGCCGCGCAGGGTCAGCTTCAGGCGCGCGCGGTCGCGCGGCATGTAGATGCGGCGCTGGCCGTCGCGCCGGGGGGCGAGCAGGCCCTGGTCCTCGTAGAAGCGGATCGCGCGCGGCGTGACGTCGAACTCGCGCGCGAGGTCGCCGATCGAGTACTGAGAGGGTTCCTTGGGTTCGGGCGAGGGAGGCTGGGCGGTCATGTCGCGGCGAAAGCACTACAATGCCGGCTGCGCGGCACCGGTCGCGCGGAATTCTACCCCCGCACCGTGGCGCGCGCTTCCTCTCTCCAGTTCCCGTTTTCCGAGCTGCCCGCGCCGGGCGGCGCGACCGAGGTCGTTTCCGGCGTGCACTGGCTGCGCATGGCGCTGCCGTTCCAGCTCAACCACATCAATCTGTGGCTGCTGCGCGACGATTCGAACGGCGAGCCGGGCTGGACCATCGTCGACAGCGGGATCGGCAACGCGGCGACGCGCGCCCTGTGGCAGCAGGTGATCGAGCAGAAGATCGGTGCGCAGCCGGTGCGCCGCGTGATCGTCACCCACTACCACCCGGACCACGCCGGCAACGCCGCCTGGCTGTGCGAGCGCTTCGGCGCCGAGCTGTGGATGACCCAGGGCGAGTACCTCACCGCCCACGCCGTGCGCGATCGTGGGGCCGGCTACACCACCGAGGCCGTGCTGCGCGTGTTCTGCCGCAACGGCTTGGACGGCGCGCTGGCGGCGAAGATGGCGCTGCGCGGCAATCCCTACCGCGAACTGGTACCCGAGTTCCCGCTTACCTACCGGCGCGTGATCGAGGGCGACCGGGTCCTGATCGACGGACTGCGCTGGCGCGTGATCGTGGGCTACGGCCACGCGCCGGAACACGCCTCGCTCTATTGCGAAGAGCTGAAGCTGCTGATCGCGGGTGACATGCTGCTGTCGACCATCTCGACCAACGTGAGCGTGTGGTCGATCGATCCCGAGGGAGATCCGCTACGGCTGTTTCTCGAGTCGATCGGGCGCTACCGCGAGCTGGCGCCCGACATCCTGGTGCTGCCCTCGCACGGGCTGCCGTTCCGCGGTGCTCACGAGCGCGTCGCTGAGCTGGAGGCTCACCACGACGAGCGTCTGGCTGAGCTCGCGGCGGCTTGCACCGGCAACTGGCGCAGCGCCTACGACCTGATCGGGGTGCTGTTCCGGCGCACGCTGGACAACCACCAGATGTTTTTCGCCATGGGCGAGGCGATCGCGCACCTGCACTACCTGCACTACGCGGGACGCCTGAGACGCGCTGCGGGTCCGGAAGGAGTGATGCGCTACACTCTGGCGTAGGAGGGACCGGCATCATGGAGGGTCGCGCGCCCGCGGCGCCCGAGGAATTGGCGCAGGTCTACCGCGAGGTCGCCGAGCGCGCAGCGAGGATGCTCGGCGAATACGCGCACAGGAATCCTCAGCTCGGCGGAGCGGGGGACGAGCTGGGAATCGGCAAGGCGTACATGGAGTTGTACGCGCGCATGTTCGCCAATCCGGCCGCGCTCGCCGCGAACTCGGTCGACATGTGGCTCGACTACGCGCGGCTGTGGCAATCGAGCTGGCTGAAACTGATCGGCCAAGACAGCAAACCGGTCGTCGTACCGGCGAAGGGCGATGCGCGTTTCAAGGACGACGAGTGGTCGAGCAGCTTCCTGTTCGATTTCGTCAAGCAGTCCTACCTGATCGCGTCGCGCCACATCCAGAGCGCAGTATCCGGCGTCGAGGGCCTGCCGGAGGAAGCGCAGAAGAAGGTGGCGTTCTTCACCCGGCAATACGTCGACGCGCTCGCGCCGTCGAACTTCGTCATGACCAACCCGCAGGTGCTGCGCGAGACGCTCGCGAGCGGCGGGCAGAACCTGGTGAAGGGCCTGAACAACCTGCTCTCCGACCTGGAAAAGGGCGGCGGGCAGCTTCGCATCAGCATGACCGACGAGAGTGCGTTCCAGCTCGGCAAAAACGTCGCCGGCACGCCCGGCAAGGTCATGTTCCAAACGGACCTGATGCAGGTGATCCAGTTCCAGCCGACGACGCAGGAAGTCTTGCGGCGGCCTCTGCTGATCATTCCGCCCTGGATCAACAAGTACTACATCCTCGACCTGAGAGAGAGCAACAGTTTCATTCGCTGGGCGCTGGGACAGGGGCACACCGT